>JACQGV010000222.1 GCA_016199375.1 Chloroflexota bacterium
CCTCTCCCAGAGGGAGAGGGAGGCGGAGGTCCCAGAGGGAGAGTGGGCGGAGGCGGTCAGCGGGCGCCCTCGAAGTAGCGCCGGGGGTTCTCCACCATGATGGTCTGTATGGACGCCTGGCTGACCCCGGCGGCCAGGAGCTGGGGGATGAACTCCTGGACAATGTAGGTGAAGCGGCGGTTGGCCATGAGCTTGTCCACCTCGGGCGGGCGCGGCGCCGTCCTGCCCAGCCAGCAGCAGGCGTGGTCCTGGGACATGAAGAGCTGGCGGCCGTAGCCGGCGCCGATAAGTCCGGCGATGACAGCGCGACGGATGCGGTCGGGCATGAAGAACTCGAGGCCGATGCGGTCGAAGGAGACGTAGGCGCCGCGCTCCAGGATGCCCGCGTGGTACTTGAGGTCGGCGGTGCCGTCGGAGTGGCCGATGGCGATCCGCGCCGGCTGTGCGCCCTCCGCCAGGAAGAGGTCGAGCTGCTTGTCGCCCAGGGAGCCATTGTCGGTGTGGGTGATGATGGGGGCGCCGGTGGCCGCGCTGGCGCGGGCCGCCGCCCGCAGCGCCTTTTCCTCGTTGGGGGTGATGGCGCCGACGCCGGTGGCGCACTTGATGAGCCCGGCCTTGATGCCCGTGCTGCCGATGCCCTCGGTCAGCTCCTTGATATAGAGGGCGGCGATCTCCTCGACGCTGCGCTGCCGGAAGTAGCTGGGGAGGCCCAGGTCCTCCTTGTAGAGGCCGGTGGAGCATACAATGTTCACCCCGGAGCGGCTGGAGACCTCGGCCATGAACTCCGGGTCGCGGCCCAGCTCCATGGGGCAGGGGTCCACGAAGGTCTTGACCCCCAGCGCGGCCAGCTCGGCCAGGGCCTTGGTGCAGCTCTCCAGCCGCTCCCCGCGGCCGGCCCCCTTCCAGGTGCCGTCCAGGTCCCAGCCGGCCCAGCCGACCTGGAGGTGCTCGTGCATCAGGGTGTAGCCCAGCCGCTCGGTGGGGATGGGGCCCAGGACCGAGCTGATCGTCGTCGCCATGGGCACGCTCCTTCTACTGGGCTGTCCAGTCGGGCAGTAAGCTGAACGAGACGCCCGCGAATGGCGCCATTATACGACGGGGCCCGTCTGGAGCCAGCTGGGGGGAGTGATGTGTCCAGGGCTGTCAACATCGCCGCGCATGGTCTCTGGATAGGGTTTGCGGCTATTGGCCGGCGTTTCGGTCACGGAATCCGCAAGTAGAAGGGGCACCCGCCCGAGAGGCGGGTGCCCCTGTGCGTGAGCAGCCGAAGACTTACCGGGCGGGCGCGGGCACGGGGATGGGCGCCAGCTCCTTTTGCTTGCCCTTGAGCGCCCAGTAGACCCGCTCGATGTTCATGGGCATCGCGTTTACCCGGACGCCGGCGGCGTTGGCGATGGCGTTGGCCAGGGTCGCCGGTGGGGGCACGATGGGCACCTCGCCCACGCCCCGGATGCCGTAGGGGCCGTCCGAAGCTGGCACCTCGATGATCTCGCAGTCCAGCATCGGCAGGTCCAGGCTGGTGGGCTGCCGGTAGTCGAGCAGGGAGGCGTTGCGCAGCCAGCCCTTGTCGTCGAAGAGGTACTCCTCGGTCAGCGCCCAGCCGATGCCCTGGACGGCGCCGCCCTGCATCTGGGCCTCCACCCGCGTGGGGTTGACAGCCTTGCCCACGTCCTGGAAGCAGGTGTAGCGCAGGATCGTCGTCTTGCCGGTCTCGGGGTCCACCTCCACGTCGGCGAGGTGGACGGCGAAGGCCGGCGCGGACTGGAGGCGCGAGGTGGAGCCGGAGCCGGCCGGAACGCCGTCGCCACCGATGGCCAACTTCTTCAGAGTGAGGGCCTTGCCAGCGCTGGCGTGCCCCTCCTTCACTTTGAAGACGCCCTCGGCGAAGGTCAGGTCCTCGGGCGTCACCTTGAGCCGGTCGGCGGCCCGCTTGCGCATCTTGTCCAGCAGGTCCTGGCAGGCGCGGTAGATGGCGTTGCTGGAGGTGTAGGTGATGCGGCTGCCCCCGGACACGTCGTTGTAGGGGGCGGCCTCGGTATCGCCGGTAAGCACGTCTATCTTGTCGGGCGTTAGCCCCAGCTCCTCGGCCGCCATCTGGGCCATAGCAGTGCGGGTGCCGGTGATGTCCACGGCGCCGGTGAGGACGGTGGCGGTGCCATCGGGGTTGACCTTGATGTTGACACTGGAGGTCATGCGGCCGCCGAACCAGAATCCCGCCGCCAGGCCGCGGCCGCGGTTCTTGCCCTCCAGCTTGCTAGTCCAGTGGGGGTGCCTCTTCACGCGCTCGTAGATCTCGTGGAGTCCGATGCGGTTCCAGGGCACATCGGTGACCTGGGGGTCGCCCTCGCGGGGGCAGTTCTTGATGCGGAACTCCAGGGGGTCCATGCCGAGGGCCTTGGCCATGAGGTCTATGTTCTGCTCCACGGCGAAGGCAGCCTGGGGCGACCCCGGCGCCCGGTAGGCGTGGACGCGGGTCTTGTTGGTGACCACATCGTAGCCGTCCAGGCGCAGGTTCGGGGTCTTGTAAGGCGCGACGCTGGTCTGCATGCCGGCCCCCATGGGCGAGCCGGGTATGCAGCCGGCGTCATAGGCCATCCAGCCCTGGATGGCGGTGATGGTGCCGTCCTTTTTGCAGCCTGTCTTGATCCGGAACACGCAGGGCGAGCCAGGCCCGGTGGCCCGCAGCACATCCTCCCGGCTCATGACCAGCTTGACCGGCCGCCCGGCCTTCTTGGACAGCATGACGGCGGTGGGCTCCAGGATGATGTAGATCTTGCCGCCGAAAGCGCCGCCCACCTCGGTGGGGATGACCTTCAGCTTGCTCAAAGGGAGCCCCAGGACGGTGGAGAGCTGCATCAGGATGGTGAAGGCCCCCTGGGTGGTGGTCCACACCGTCACCCGGCCGTCGGGCTCCCAGCGGGCGACGGTGGCCAGGGGCTCGATGTAGCCCTGGTGGGCCATGGCGGCCCGGTAGCTGCGCTCGATGACGACGTCGGCCTCCTTGAACCCCTTCTCCACGTCCCCGCGGGCGAAGACGCTGTGCATCGCCACGTTGGTGGGGCCCTGGTTCTCGATCTCGCCCAGGGAGGTCTTCGTCTTCAGGTCGGGGTGGATGGCGGGGCTGCCGGGCTTCATCGCTTCCAGGAGGTCCACCACCGGAGGCAACACCTCGTACTCGACGTCAATGAGCTTGATTGCCTCTTCGGCGATATAGGGGTCGGTGGCGGCCACGGCGGCCACGGGCTGGCCGGCGAAGATAGCCCTCTCCTTCGCCATGCAGAGCCCCGCCAGGCCGCTGATGTCCACGGGCACCTCGCCCATGGGGAAGGTGGCGCCCGGCTTCACCTCCGGCATGTCCGCGCCGGTGATGACCGCTTTCACGCCTTCCAGCCGCTCCGCCTTGCTGGTGTCAATGCGCACGATGCGGGCATGGGCGTGGGGGCTGCGCAGGAGCTTGCCAGAGAGCATCCCCGGCAGATAGATGTCCGCCCCGTAGAGGGCGTGGCCGGTGACCATCTCGGTCCCCATGCGCTTGGGGAGCCGCTGGCCGATGACCTTGTACTGCTTGCCGCCGCCGCCCCCTGCCTTGCGCTCCGCCGTGGTCGTCATTTCGTCCCTCCGTAACGTGGGGCGGGCCACCTGGGGCCCGCCGCGTCTAACTTCATTTCTGGCCGCCTCAGCCTGCCCGGCTTGCGGCCGCTTGGATGGAACGCACGATCTTGTCGTAGCCGGTGCACCGACACAGGTTGCCCGCAACGGCCAGGCGGATCTGCTCTTCGCTGGGGTTGGGGTTCCTGGCC
>JACQGV010000223.1 GCA_016199375.1 Chloroflexota bacterium
ACGACCCCGTGGTCCCAGCGGGCCAGCACCCGCGCCTGGAGCTCCATAGCACCTTCCTTGGCGACGCCGCAGTGTCGGCGTATGCTACCAGATACGGTGGGCCGCGGGAAGCGAGGTAGCTGTGGGCCCGGACGCGCGCCGGTACATTATCGTTGGCATCGCCCTGGCCCTGCTCTTCGGCGTCCTGGGCCCGGCGACGACGCCGCGGGGGCAGGTCGCCGTCAAGACCGTCCTCTTCCTGCCCCAGGTCCTCCCTCAGGTGCCATTCAAGCCCCTGGAGTCCCTGACCCCGGCGCCGCTGTTGGAGGAGGTCAGGTACGGGTCGCCTTCGGCCCGCGGGCTCCTCTACCGGCCGGGGGATGGCAAGCCCCGGGGCGCCTGGTCCTGGTCCTGGGGGTGAACCCGCTGCCCCTGGACGATCCGGTGGTGGTCCGCCTCGTGCAGGGGCTCGTCCGGATAGGGATGGTGGTGCTGGTGCACGATTCGGAGGACCTGCGCGCTGGCCGCATCCTGCCCCATGAGGTGGACGACCTAGTGGCCGCCTTCATCCACCTGGAATCGCAACCCTTTGTGAAACCGGGCCGCGTGGGATTCGGCGGCTTCTCCGTGGGCGCCTCCCTGGCGCTCCTGGCGGCCGCCGACCCTCGCCTGGCGGACCGCGTCGCCTTTGTCAACGCCTTCGGAGGCTACGCCAGCGCCCGGGAGATGCTGGTAGCGATAGCCACCCGGAGCGCCGAGCTCCAAGGACAGCGGGTGCCCTGGGAGCCCAGCGAATTCGCCGTCCAGGTCTTTCGCAAGCAGCTCATTGATACCGCGCCGACGGAGGAGGAGCGGGCGCGGCTGTGGGACCTGGTCGAGTCGCGGGCGCCGAGCCCGGCCCAGGTGCCCGCCCTTTCTCCGGAAGGGATGGCCATCCTGGCCGCCCTGACGGAGCGGGACCCCGCCCAGGTGCCAGGGCGCCTGGCCGCCTTGTCTCCCCAGGCGCAGGCCCTGCTGGACGCCCTCTCCCCCAGCCTTCAGCTACACGGCCTGCGAGCGCGGCTGTTCCTGATGCACGACCGCGCCGATAGCTACGTCCCCTACACCGAGTCCCGCCGGCTGGCGGCGGGCGCAGCGGGGGCCAGGCTGGTCCGCCACACGGAGTTTGCGCTCTTTCAGCACGTCACGCCCAGCGGGGAGCTGGCGCTCCGGGCGCTGGTGCCTCAAGTCTGGAGGCTACTGGGGCACCTCCAGGCGGTGCTGCTGGAGGTGCTCTAGGACGGCGGCCTTCCGCCCAGGCTGCTCTTGGGCAGATGCGGGAAGCCATCCCTGGCCCGGCCCAGCGCCTCGCCCCACTCCTGGGCGCGCCGCTCGCAATCGGCGATCTTGGCGTCCACCAGCGCCTGGCCCTGGGCACCCGTGGTGGTCCGCGGGTTGTAGTCGGGATGGGCCGCCAGGAAGAGGCGCACATCAACGGGGCTGGTGCGGTAGAGATTGGCCCGCTCGCGCCACCACCTGCCGCGGTCCTCGCCCAGCGTCCAGTCTAAAAAGGCGTTGGCCTCGCTGCTGGTGGCGACCTCCGCGCGGTCGTCCCGGTAGACGAGATGGCAGAGCTCCAGCCACCGCTCCGCGAAAAGCTCCCCCTCCCGCGCCCGCAGATTCCGGTAGACGTTGCTCTGGGCGCGGGTGCTGGCCAGCTCCTCGCTCCGGTAGCGTTCCAGCGCCTCCGGAGAGGGCTCTGGCCCCTTGAAGCGCTTGATCTCCTGCAAAGACCACAACCCCCTGTTCAACGCCGATCACCCTACCACGGCCAGCCCCTGGCAGCAAACCGGTTGCACTGGTAGCCTTTCAGGGGTAGAATAGGCGCTTCAGAGGTCGGCTATGGCACGGAAAACTCAGGCCAGCCGTTACGATAAGCTACGCCAGCGCCTCCGCGCGGAGGAGGGGCAGCTCCAGCACGAGATCGAGCGGCTCCGGGCCGAGGCACCGGCGCTGGCCGAGGAGCGCAAGGGCGCAGGCTTCAGCACCCACATGGCCGAGGATGCGTGGGGCAGCTACGAACGGGAGCACGGACTGGGTCTGGAGGAGCGCCTCTCCGCGTTGTTGGCGGAGGTGCGCCATACCTTGGAGAAGTTCGAGCGGGGCACCTACGGCATCTGCGATAGCTGCGGCAAGGAAATCCCGTTTCCGCGGCTGGAGGCGCGGCCCCAGGCCAACCTCTGCCTGGAGTGCCAGGCGAAGAAGGAGCGCGCCGGCAGGCCCTGAGACCAGGACGGTGTACGGCGCGAGAGAAGTCCACCGATGCAGCCCGGCCCTGGCACCATCGCCCTCATCGGCGGTGAGGAGTTCGAGCCTGGCTTCCAGGAGGTACACCGCTCCCTCCTAGCGGAGCTAGGCCGTCCTCGCCCCAAGGTGGTCTTCTTCCCCACCGCCGCCGCCGCCGATGGCCCGGGAGTGGCCTCCGAATGGGGCCGGCAGTGCGAACGCTGCCTGGGAGTCCTGGGCGCTCAGGTGGAAGTGGCCTTGGTGGAGGATCGAGCGGGAGCGGAGAGCCCCACCATAGTGAGGACGGTCGGAGAGGCCGACCTCGTCTACCTGGGCGGCGGCAAGCCGGGCTATCTGCTGGACGTCCTGGGCGGCTCGCCAACCTGGGCCGCCATCGCAGCGGCCTACCGCAGGGGCGCCATGCTGGTGGGGGCCAGCGCCGGGGCCATGGTCCTGGCTGAGTATATGCTATACATCCGCAGTGACGCCGACTTCCCGCCGCGGCGCTGGGCCCAGGGCCTCGACCTCATCCACGGGGCCGCCGTAGCCCCCCACCTCAACCGCTTCTCCGCCCCGCGGCTGGCCGACATCCGCCGCAGCCTGGACTCCAGGATCACCCTCATTGGCATCGAGGAGTTCACTGCCCTAGTCCTGGCCAACGACGCCTGGGAGGTGAGGGGCAGCGGATGTGTGCGGCTGCAAGGTCCCAACGGAGAGCGCTGGTACCGGGGCGGCCAGCGGCTGGAGGCGCCGGCGGGGCCAACCCTGCGGCTGCCCTAGAGATGCCCGCGCCATGAAGCGACTACGGCCAGCCATCCTATCCCTTCTCCTTCTCATCACCCTGGCCATGTCCAGCGGCAGCCTCGCCGCGCAGGACACGGTGGCCAATAGCGCCGCGCCTTTCCGGTTCCGCCTCGCCTCTTGGGAAACGCGAGCCCTCCTGGAGAGCGGCGCCGCGCAGCTCCGCCGGCAGTTCCAGCCCTCCCTGGGCCTCCGAGCCGAGGACACCGAGCTGGTGAAACGCTATTTCACCCTGGCGCAGCAGGCGAACATGCTCCGCGAGGAGCTGGGCAAGGCCGCCGCCACGCGGCAGGACGCCAGCGGCATCGAACAACAACTCGCAGCCCTAGAACACCAGCAGGGGATACTGGAGAGCGCGGTGGAGAGGACCATCGCCGTCCAACTGACACAGGCCCTGCGCCAGGAGGGGTTGGGGCGCGGGCCCAGGCGCCGCATCCTGTTCCCGCCGGTCCTTTTCAAGCTGGACCCCCTGCCCGCGCTGCTAGCGGTCTCGCCGCGGGAGCGCATCGAGCTGAAGGAGAGCCACCTGCTGCAACCGGGCCTCCTCATCCTCGCGCGGGAGCGGGTGGAGGGCCAGCAGGCCCGCCTGGGGCTCTCGTCGCTGGTCACCGACATCGGGGGCCTGGCGACCTACCCCAGCCAGGTCCCCAACAGCTTCGGGCTCGACTTCGCCCTGGCCACGGTGGCCCACGAATGGCTCCACCAGTACCTGGCGTTCCAGTCCCTGGGCAAGGGCTATTTTGCCGGCGGAGAGATGACCAGCCTGAACGAGACTGTGGCGGCCCTCTTCGGCGATGAGCTGGGGGCGCGCCTCTACTACGAGCTGTACGGGGGCCCCCCTCCCACACCGAGCCACCGCGAGGCGGGCGCCGCCGCCAAGCCGGAGCCGGGCGCCTTCGACTTCACCCGGGAGATGCGGCAGACGCGCCTGCGAGCCGAGGAGCTACTGGGAGAGGGCCGGGTGGCCGAGGCCGAGGCCTACATGGAGGAGCGCCGCCAGCTCTTCCTGGCCCAGGGCTACTACCTGCGCAAGCTCAACCAGGCCTACTTCGCTTTCCACGGGAGCTACGCGGAGGGGCCAGCCTCCATCAGCCCCCTGGGGAGACAGGTGCGGCTGATAAGGGAGCGCAGCAGCGGGCTGGGCGACTTTGTCCACACGGTGGAGCGCTTCGGGCGCTTCGAGGAGTTTCAGGCCTACCTGCGGGCACAGGGCCTGGCCCCCGCCGGGGCTACCGGACCTTGATCTTGGTCTAGCCCTTGACCCCCTGCTTTTCCTGAACATCCATGCACTTGATCGCCCCAGCAAGGAGTGCGCGCAGCGCTGCCCCTAGTCAATGGGCACGAAGATGCAATGGCGGGTCTGGCCGGCGACGGCTTTCGATAGGTGGCCCTTGCCCGTGGTGTCCTCGACCAGGATCACCTCCCCCGCAGGGATGATACGGCTCTCGCCGTCGCTGGCCGTGATCTGCACCCCGGCGTCGAGGTTGATGATGTATTGGCGGCGGGGCGCCGGATGCCAGCCGAGGTCATAGGTGGGCGGCACCTGGCGGAATATAATCCCCGCGGCAGGCAAACGCTCGGAGAGCTTGCCGCCGCGCGTCTCCTCGATCCACTTGACCTCGATGTCGCGGAAGTGCGACTCGCCGCTAGCGTCGGTGTACAAGTTGTGTATGCGCACGCTGACTCCTCTGTACAGAATGCGTGAATTATAGCCAGTTGCCCTTTGGGCATCCCAGCGCGCCGCGCAGCGGCTCTACTGGACCTTGATCCTGGTCTTGCCTTTGACCCCTGGCTTCTCCTGGACGTCCATGCGCTTGATAGCCACATCCAGCAGGGTGCGCATCGCCATCAGGGCCTCTTTGGCAGCGCCCCGGGCATGCTGGCTTGCCTCGGCCGGCACCCCCCGCAGCAGACGCGGGCGCAGATGCACCACGATCTCGTCCTTGTCCGTGAGCTCCACCTCAAGCAGCTTGATGGACATGGGATACCTCCTTGCTATTCCGGGATAGCGCTGGGCGGGCTAGCGCCGGGCCTTGGCCGGATCGCCGCCGAAGGTGATGCGCAGACCGCCCTCCTCGAATTTCGCCTCCAGCACCTCCCGGCCCGCCAGGGTGCGCGGGAGGACTATGTTGCGCCGGTGGCTTCCCGCCTGGACCACCACCTCGTCACCCGTCCTCAGCACCGAGATCTGCTCCTTGGAGACGAAGGGAAGCTGGACAGTCATCGAGTAGCGGCCCCCGTCCTTACGGATGGTGTGAGCCTTGCCCTTGAAATAGACGGCGGTGGGGTCCTCGTCCGGGAACAACACCGAGGCCATCCGCTCCAGCATCGCGGTGCCCACCACCTCCTGATCAAAGAGCGGGACTTGTCGGATGGGGACCGGACGGAAGCCCTCTTCGATAAGATGGAAGTAGCGGGCCTGGCTCTCCTTCCAGGCCGCGAAGTAGGGGTCCTCCACACCGGGCGGGATGAGGCGGTTGCAGACCACCAGGTCAGTCGAGTACCCGTACAGGTTGAGGTAGGTGAAGGTGCGCTGGGTCTCCTTGATGACCATCTTCTCCGGATTCATCACCAGGCGGACCGAGGACTCGTCGGGGTTGTCCAGGATGCCGCGCATCCGCTCCACCTGTCGGAAGAGGTCCCGCACGGATTTGAACACGGCGTCCTCTGGAAAGGGGATCCCAGTCATAGGCTGCACGATGGGGCGGAGCACCCGCGCGACGCTGCGCTCGATAGGCAGCAGCCGCTCCATCCACCAGCGGGCCACGTCGGGGAAGCTCAAGAGCCGCAGGGTCTCGGCGGTGGGAGCGCAGTCCACCACGAGGACCTCAAAGTCGCCCCGGTCGTAGTATTCGGTGATGTAGAGCAGGCTGGCCAGCTCCTCCATGCCCGGCAGGACGGCCAGCTCCTCGGCTACCACCTCGTTCATGCCGCGCCAGGACAGGAGCGCGGAGAGCCAACTCTGGACCGTATCCCAACGACGCTCCATCTCCCGCAGGACGTTGACCTCCTGCCCCCAGAGCCGTTCTGCCACCTTCACCGGCTCTGGACCCAGCGCCTGGTCTAAGGAATCGCTGAGGCTATGAGCGGCATCGGTGCTGATGACGACGGTGGGATGGCCCAACTGGGCGGAGCGCAAGGCCGTGGCCGCCGCCACGCTGGTCTTGCCCACGCCGCCCTTGCCAGTATAGAGGATGGTCCGCATGACGCCTCCGCATCTGCTGCCACCCCATTATATAGCCGGGGTCTCCCTGAGCCCGTCTAGGAGGCCCTGACTCTGCCGAAATGGCGTGGCGCTCTGAGCGCGCGGCCCCTGCGTGCCCGCGCGCGAGGCCTGCACAGCACCGCGCCTTGACGCTCCTGCAGGGCGACCATATACTGGGCGATGCCTCCGGGCCGCTAGCTCAGTCGGTTAGAGCACAGTCCTGATAAGACTGGGGTCCTTGGTTCGATTCCAAGGCGGCCCACCAACGAAATTCGAACCCCAGCGGCGCATTCGCATGATTACGTATGCCAACGATTGAAGTCACCATAGACCTTCCCTTCTACCTACGAGTAGAAAATACTCTGGCTGTGCTGTATGAGCAGGTGTGCCAAGAAGCGCAGTTGCAGGAACTAAAAGGGCAGAGACTCATAATCACATTCTCGCGGAGACCCGCAGGTGCGATCGACAAATCAGGGCCTAGTGATCGTGCGATAACAGCACGGTCCCGTGGCCTCATTCCTCTCTTCGTTCCAAAGGAACGAATTACCGTGGCCAAGGAACGAACTACCGTGGCCATCAAAGTACAAACGGCCTCTACATTTTCCAAAGACCACGTGGGTACTTTTGCCATTGTGAACTGTTTGGAGATACTCAACAGGATAATCGCTTCCTATCAGGCGACGACCATGGAGTTCAGCAACGCTGGCTTCATCTTCCCTCTTGGTATCTCGGACATGCAGTTGTTTGCTGAAATCCGCGTCAACGGGAAGGACATTCGTGATAGATGGCCGTCCCACAATATCTACACGTTTCCTCTGTCGGCAGATGAGGCCAAAGGATTCAAACGCTACCTCACTGGCGAGGAAGCCCTTCCGCTATCCAGGCTGTTCTTAACTAACGCGACCTTGTCTTTGAACCGAGGTCAATATCCCTTGGCTGTCCTTCAGGCGGCTACTGCGGTTGAGTTGAAAGTGACACAGATTGTATCCGGGAAGCTCAGGGCCGCCGGATGGTCAGACCAGGCGGTGGAGCCATACGAACGAATGACCCTTGGTCAGAAGCTACAGATACCACAGACGGACCCTCGGTCGCTGGAGACCTATTTCCGCAGTGTTAGCGGCTTTATCGATATGTACAAATGGGTAAGAGACGATCTCGCCCCGCTGCGCAACCGTGTAGCCCACCGGGGATACCTGGCTTCTCTTGAGGAGGCCAAAAGCGCAGTAGAAATGGCTCATGGGTTCCTAAAGATTGTGACCTAGCTCGGCGAGTCCAAGCAACGGCGCGTGCCCTAGCGTTCAGCCAAGAGTTGCCTCAGTCTAGGCACCAGGTGTGGCCGCAGACAGGTGCTATCGCCTGTAGGTGGTTTCGCTCCGACGAGCGACTTTCAGGATGACCACTAGGGCTTGATCGTCATGGACGTCGTAGACAACCCGGTAGGGTCCAGCTCTGATACGGTACACCCCCTTGGCTCCTCGGAGCTTGGCGACCCCTTGGGGGCGAGGTTCGCTGGCTAAACCTCGTATTGCAGCGCGCAACCGCTCGAAATCACGCCTCTGTATGCGCCCCTTGAGCCTGTCCAAGTCGCAGTCTGCGGCCGGCGTGACTTCGATGCTATACACTCGTTGCCTTCGCCTCTGTCTCCCTTCTGCTCACCGCCCGTTCTATATCGCGTTCAACGGCGGCCCATGAGCGTCCACCCTTTTCTTTCCATTCAATGCGCCTCTCTTCCAGGTCGGCCCGCAGCTCCTCGTCCTCCCTGGCCTCCAACCACTCGCGGAGGGCCTCGGCGACAATATCCTTGGCGTGGCGGCCTTTTCGCGCTGCCTCCACCTTCAATGCCGTATATAGCGCCTCATCAGCGAATATGACAGTCATACGCTTGGACATGCTCACTCCTAGACGTCTGGGCGTTTATGTTGCTGTACGCCCACACGCTTCATCATATCGTTTGACCGCTCCTTTGGCAATTGACCGGGCAGCTTAGGAACCCAAACAGGCGCCCTGCTGACGGTTTACGGGCGCTGCGCCGGGCGGTAGAAGGTGCCAGTGACCTTCGCCGCCAGCGCTTCGCTGCCGGCCTCGCCCAGGTGCTTGACCTCGCACTCGACGAACAGGAGCCGGGCTCCCTTCTTGACCACGCGGGCCTCAGCCCCGATCCTGCCCGGGGGCACCGGCGCCACGAACTGAACATTGAATCCCACGGCAACGTGGGCGATGCCCGTGCACCGGAAGCACAAGTGGCCCATGCAGGTGTGGGCCAGGTACGTGATGATGCCGCCATGGACGACGCCGCCGGGCGATAGCATGACCTCCACCACCGGCGCCACGACGCTACATACCTGGCGCCTATCGTCATACTCGAAATGGAGCCCGAGCAGCTTGTAAAGGAGCTGGCCGTCGGCCCCCGCAGCCGGTGGCACTGACCGCTTCTTGCCTGCGCCGCTGTCCACATCGCTCTCCCGTGCGTTGGGCGATTCGCCCGTTGCCCCCTAGCATACACCTGGAGAACCAGAGCGCGAGCGCGACTTGAGACCACCCGCGTTACCCGGCCTTTGACAGCAGATTCGACTGGTATTAGAGTAGCAGCCAACGCGACGAAGGAGACGACCATGAAAGTGTACTCCGGCCTCCCCCAAGACCTGGCCCAGGTCCCCGCGGCGGTCCAGCGGGCCGAAGAGATGGGCTACGACGGAGTCACCAGCAGCGAGACCCAGCACGACCCCTTCTTTCCCCTGGTGGTGGCGGCGGAGCACAGCAAGAAGGTCAACCTGACCACCAGCGTGGCCATCGCCTTCCCGCGCAGCCCCATGATAGTGGCCAACATCGGGTGGGACCTGCAGAGCTATTCCCAGGGCCGCTTCATCCTGGGGCTGGGGACCCAGGTCAAAGGTCACAACGAGCGCCGCTTCAGCGTACCCTGGTCGCCGCCAGGCCCGCGGCTGCGGGAATACGTGCTGTCCCTACGGGCCATCTGGGACTGCTGGCAGAAGAACACCACCCTGAAGTTCGAGGGCGAGCACTACCACTTCAGCCTTATGACACCCAATTTCAGCCCGGGCCCCATCAAGTATGCCAGGCCCCCCGTACACATCGCTGCCGTGGGCGCCTATATGTGCCGCCTGGCGGGCGAGGTCTGCGACGGCCTCCGCCCCCACGGCTTCACCACTCCCAAGTACGTGCAAGATGTGACCCTGCCTAACATCGAGGCCGGGGCCAAGAAGGCGGGCCGCACCCTGAAAGACCTGGACCTCTTCGGCGGTGGCTTCATGGTCGTCGGCGCCGACAGAAAGGAGGCCGAGCGGCTGGCGGAGGGCATCCGCACCCAGGTAGCCTTCTACGGCTCCACCCGCACCTACCACAACGTCTTCGAGCTCCACGGCTGGAAGGACATCGGCCCCAAGCTGCATGAGATGTCGCTGAAGGGGCAGTGGGGCGAGATGGCCAAGGCAGTGCCCGACAACGTGCTGGAGGAGTTCGCCTTGATCTGCACCCTGGACGATGTGGTGGACAAGGTGAAAAAGCGCTACGGCGGCTACGCCACCAGCCTGGGCCTGAGCCTGCCCGCCAGAACGCCCCAGGAAACCGAAAAGGCCAAGAAGGCCATCCAGGCCCTCAAGGCCCTTTAGCTCCCCAGGGCATTTGCAGGGCCCCAGGGATAGCCCTGGGGCCCTTTAGCTTGAGGCATCCTCACCCGCCCTCAGCAACAGAGAAGGAGAGGTCCTCCCGAAATATCTGCTCGCCCCTTAGACAGGCTCAGAGCGAACGGCGTGTCCCCCTCGTGATGCACCATTCGGCTTCGCTCAAGACAGGCCTGTCGAGCCACGGGCCTCAGGAGCAGGGTGAGGCTGAGTCCAGGGCGACTCCAAGAATCAGGCCACTCCCACGAGGCCGCTGCCGTGGCTCCGCTGGCGACGCCAGCGTACCACTGGTAGAATGGCGCCGTGGGGCTGTAGCTCAACTGGGAGAGCGCTGCGTTCGCATCGCAGAGGTCACGGGTTCGAGTCCCGTCAGCTCCACCAAACGTGACGATATCAAGAACTGCGTCCTTGGCGCTGAGACCCTCCGGCGGCAGAGGAACTGTGTAGTGGACCGTAGCCGTCGTTTCGCCCTTGACAATCTCCTTGACAAAGGACTTCAACACTGTCCGCCTCTCCGCTACTGTCCCCATCGCTAGAAGCCCAGCGATGTCCGCCAGGTAGCCCAGCACGGTCTTTCTGTCGACTAGCTCCACCTGGCCAGCGTCGACCACCTCCTTCGCCTCCCTGCAAGCGCGCGCCAGGAGCTCCCGCTGGCCATGCAGATCCTTGATCCGAGGGGCTAGGTGCTCCAGTGCCAGCTTGCCGGTCTCCAGGGCGCCGTAGACCTTGCCCAGCCGACGGTCCACGTCCTCCATCTGGGCAGTGAGGGTGGCCAACCGCACCCTGGTCTCCCTGGCGATCTCCTTCATCCCCAGGCCAGACGCCGCCTGCTGGAAGATGCGCTGCACTACCCGGGCGGTGTGGGGATCAGGCTCCAGCTTGGCGCGGAGCTTCACTCCGTCTTGCACGTGGACGCGCCGGGAACCATAGGGCGTCCTGGAGTTGATCCAGTAGCCCCGCGAGGCCGCCTCCCGCATCCCTCTGGTCACCTCCTGGGCCAGGTTGGAGGAGTAGAACTCGTCCAGCACCTCGATGATCCCCTCCATCATCCTCCCGGTAGGGCTGTTCTCCAAGGGCTCGTTGATCGAGATCACCTGGACCCCATGGCGTCGCAGCAGGGACTTGTAGATGATGGAGTCCTCGCGGTTGCGGGCGAAACGGGAGAGCTTCCAGACCAGGATGCCAGTGAAGGGAGGTGGTCGGCGGGCTGCAGGACGCGCCCGTGGTACTGCACGGTGTTGTCCCGGGCCACCTGACGTCGCTCCTTGATGCACAGCACGCCGCCCATATCGAACCCAGCGTCGGGCTGACGGTAGGCCGAGCCTACCTCCGCCGCCGGCACACCGAGGTGCTCATTGAAACCGGGCAGGAACTCCTCCAGGACACGATTCGCGTCCGCCAGAGTCCTGGCGCCTGCCAAGCGCAGCTCGGCCACCAGCCGGTCCTGGAAGATCCCATTGGCCCGTTCAACCCGTCCCTTCCCCTCGGGACTCAGGGCGAAAATCTGGGTGACCCCGAGTTCGCGGAGGGCCCGCGCGATCTGAGTGCGTCCCCGGTGGTCAGCGGGTTGCTCTCCTGCAATGGCGAAAGCTGCACATCTCCATGCAGGACTGGGCTCGCCTCGGGGTTCCCTTGGGCCTGGGGGCTATGCTCGCAGGCTTCCTGGCCGTGGTGCTTTTGTGGCTGCCAGCCTCGCCCCCTGGTAGTCTGGCGGGAGGAGACCACCGTCGAGGTCTTGGGAGTGCCCAGCCGTTGCGAGCAGGGGTAGCCCAGAGGCTGCTAGAATGGGCCGACGGACGCCTGTCCGAGGCGCGGGAGTGGCCGACCGTGGAGCTGCGTGTTCTGGGCGCCCATAACCTGGAGAGCCGCAGTACGCGGTTCGAGTCACACCTGATCGATGGCGTCATTGCCCTCGATGCCGGCAGCCTGACCCGCGCCCTGACCTTCAAAGAACAGGCCAGGGTGCGCGCTGTCCTGCTCTCCCATCGGCACTTTGACCATGTGCGTGACCTGCTGCCACTCGGACTCGCGCTCCACAACGCTGGCGGCGCTGTGGATGTGTACGGTATTAGGGATACTATCGAGTTCGTCTCAGCCAAACTCTTAGACGGGAGTCTTTACCCTGATCTCGTGAGGATCCCCAGCGTCCAGAGCCCGGCGGTGCGCCTCCATACCATTGACTACTGCTGCGAGTTCGCCGTGCTGGAATACCGCGTGAAGGCTGTTCCTGTCCCCCATACGGTGCCCGCGACCGGGTACCAGATTTCATCTGGCGAGACCAGCGTCTTTTACACTGGAGATGCCGGTCGCGGGCTGGCTGGCGTTTGGAGGCACATTTCTCCAGGCGCCCTCCTGACTGAAGTGACCTACGGCGACGGCAACCTGTCCCAGGCCATCGAGCACGGCCACATGACGCCGAGCCTCCTTAAGGAAGCACTGCAAGCCTTACGCGCAGAAAAGGGTCAGTTGCCGCGTGTCATAGTGTCGCACATGAACCCGCCCTGGGAGGACGACATCCGCAGGGAGCTGGCGGCGCTGCAGCTTGAACTGGGGGTCAGTATCGTTGTTTCGCAAGCCGGTATGACGATCAGCCTCTGATGAGGGTGGCCTTGCGGCCGGCGGAGTTTTGGGGCTGTTAGCTGCCATGGGTATAAGAGACAGGGTAGTAGCTGTAGTAGAGCGGGCAGTGCTCAGCGCTGCCATTAGCGTGCTGGTGTTCTTCGTGGAGCGGAGACTGAGGAAGGCTATCCGAAAGCAGGCGGCGGAACTCGAGACCAACAAGACTACGGGCTAGCGCCCGCGGCGGGCGATGTCCACCAGCAGCCAGAGGGAAACCAGGAGTCCGCCGCCGGCGATCCCGGCCGGCACTTCCCACGGCACTTTGTTCGAGGCGGCGGTCAGTGCGGTGCCCACTAGGGCACCGCTGACCACCAGCGCCAGCGACAGCCGCCCGATTGCTTGTGAAATCGTCCGCTCAAGTGGCTCCGTACCCCGGAAATTGACCTGTAGTCTCGTCCCTGGTCGGGCCCCGGTGACACCCTCTATCGCCTCCAGGAGACGCATGAACCGCGCCCGGGCCTTCTGTACTTCGTAGAATAGCTTGCCGGGGTCGAGGCTCCCGGCCAGTTGCCGTAGCGTCGATTTGACGACGAAAGAGCTGGCGACCGCGAACGGGTCCAGGCTGGGCTCAAGCTCAGTGGCCGCCAGCTGCATTTGGGCGAACGCCTTGCCCGCCAGCGCGAGCGACGCTGGCAACCGCACATTATGCCGGATGGAGATCTGCGTCATCTCCTGGAGCATGGGGCCGAGCTGGATTTCCTTGAGAGACAGGCTCTTGAAGCGCTCGATGAATCGCTCCAGGTCCGCGCGCAGTGCGTTGGCATCGCTCTCCTCACCACCATCCTGGTTTCCGGCCAGCGAGAGGACGACCTCGGACAGGAAGCGGACATCTTTCTGTGAAAACGATAGCAGGAGCAGCAGGAGAAGCTGGCGCACCTCCGGCTCCAGCTCGCCCACCATCCCGAGGTCAAGGAAGTAGATCTTGTCGTTCCACCACTTCATGTTTCCAGGATGCGGATCGGCGTGGAAGAAGCCTTCCGCGAACACCTGGTGGTAAAAGGACTCCAGGAGCTGGCGAGCGGCCTCCGTGCGCGCGCTACCGGCGGGGGCGTCTCGCAGTGGAATGCCCTGGACCTCCTCCATGGTCAGCAGCCGTGCCGTCGAGTACTCGTCAAATACCTTCGGCACCGCCAGCCTGGGGAAGTGGGCCAGCACCGCGCGCATGCGGTGGATGTTGCGGGCCTCCTGCCGGAAGTCCAGTTCCCTTCTGAGGGAGTCTGACAGGTGGCGAATGATAGCCGGCATATCGACGACACGGCTGAACGTGGGACGCTGCGCGACCTTGCGGGCGAGCAGCTCCAGGAGGCCCAGGTCCAGCATGATGTCTCGCTCGGCAGTGGGGCGTTGGACCTTCACCACGACGCGTTCGCCAGTCTCCAGTGTGGCCCGGTGCACTTGAGCGATAGTCCCGGCGGCAAGCGGTTGGGGCTCGATGCTGGCGAACACGTCCTCCCACGGCACCCGCAGCTCCTGTTCCATGACCGCGACTACCTCAGCTTCGGTTAGTGGCGTTACCCTCTCTTGGAGCTTCGTCAGCTCCTCGATGAATGCTGGTGGGAGCAGGTCGCGGCGCGTGGAGAGAATCTGGCCGATCTTGGCAAATGTTGGCCCCAACTCGTCCAGGGCAGCACGAAACCGGCGCGCCCCTTCTCTGATCGCGGCCTCGTCACCAGGCTGGGATTGCCGCCAGGCATCGCGCAGGCCAGCCTGGGCCAGGACTCTGGCGATGTGCAAGCCACGCCGCAGGAGCCGTCCTTCCCATCCCGGCGTCCCGGGGCCGCCACGGGACGTTTCCTTGCCCCGCCCGCCAACGGTGGCTGCGGCGCCCGGCCCGGCAGTGTTGACGATGATGACTGTGCAGCGGGCGTTATGCGAGATGCGGTTGGGCAGGTTCCCCAGGAGGAACTGTTTCCGGCCAGCCATCCCGAGGTTGCCCACCACCACCACGTCTATGGCTTCCTCCTCAATCACGCGGAGGAGCGCATCGGCGGGGTCGTTACCGACGCTCACCCGCGCGTGGCCCTTGGAGCCTGCCACCTCCGCTGCGAACTCCCGGAGACGCTCCAAGGCGGCGGCCTGCTGGGCCTCCACCTGCCGATCTGCAGAGGCATCCGGCCCGGCCGGCACGATAACCTGGACTACCAGAAGCTCCGCGCCGTACCCAGCTGCCATTCGAGCGGCCCAACGGACCGCCCTGTCAGCGGTCTCCGACCGGTCGGTGCCGACCAGGACTTTCTTCACAGAAGGGGACTGCTGATCGTCAAGCATGTCTCAGTAGCGCCTCAGCGAGCGGGCCAGCATTAGGAATACTGGGGCTAGAATGTGGACATTGTACATGACCTCTGCTGCTGCGCGGAAACAGACACCCTTGGAGGAGGCCCCTGGTGCGCGGGATATAATCAGCCTCAGTTAGGCTGGACACCGCGATGCCATACCCGGAATTGCACTATCGTTGGGAGTGGTGGCTCGAAGCGAGCCCGGAACGACTCTGGCCTCTGATAGCTGACACCAACAGGTTCAACCGGGACACCGGCCTCCCTGCGGTGCAGCGGTCCGACGGTGGCCCCCAGCAGAATGCCCGGCGCAACCTCCGCCTATCCAGTTTGGGAATCAAGGTCGCCTGGGAAGAGGAACCCTTCGAGTGGATGCGTCCGCAGCGGTTCGGGGTCGTGCGGCGCTATCGCAGCGGTCCCACCGCCGTCCTGCGGATCCTCGTAGAGCTGCAGCCGGGCCGGA
>JACQGV010000199.1 GCA_016199375.1 Chloroflexota bacterium
GCCCTGGAGGCGAGCCCCTACTCGCCGCCCGGCCCCGACGAGCGCGGGCTGGACTCCGACCTGCTGGGCGTCGCCCTGGAGCGGGAGCAGGCGGTGAAGGTGAGCGAGGGGATCGTCTTCAGCGCCCGCGCCTATCGGGAGATGGTGCAGCGGGTGGTAGACTACCTCCAGGCCCACGGCACCATCACCCTGGCCCAGGTGCGCGACCTTTTCGGCACCAGCCGGAAGTACGCCCAGGCGCTCCTGGAGCACCTGGACCAGCAGCGAGTCACCAGGCGGGTCGGCGACGAGCGGGTGCTGCGATGAATATCCCCCCACCGCGGGATGGCTCCCGCGGCATCGCCGCCGGGAGCGTAGCAGGCAGATGACACTCCACCTGCCCGACGTCATCGCCCAGATAGAAGACATGGCCGAGGAGCTAAGGCGCCAGTCCCGAGAATCGGGACAGCGCCTGGAGCGCGCCCTGGGGACCCTGAAGCAGGCCGATGGCCCCGCCCTCGCCGCTCGGCTGGAGGACCCGGGCACCAAGGTGACCTGGCTGGTGCCGCGGCTGCCCCAGGCTAACCAAGAGCCGCCCTCGGCGCGCCACCCGGCGCCGCCCTGCCCCACCAGCTACACCGTCGTCGCCACCGACGGCTCCCACATAGACGTGGACCGCAACATGCCGGCAAGCTGTCATCTCATCAACATCGGCACCGTCGTGCTCAGCTACGGCGAGGGTACCGGCGCCGTCCTCTCCAGCCGCCCCCGCCTCTACACCGGCGCGGACGCGGTCATCGCCGAACCCACGGGTGCGGGCCGCGAGGAGCAGGTGCGGGGCGCCGTGCTGGCGGCCAGGCGCATGGTGGAGGAGGTGGCGGCCCTGGCCGAGGCCCTGGAGGCCGCGCCCGCCGCCGTGCCCACGGTAGGGCTGCTGGACGGCACCCTCATCCTGTGGGGTCTGGAGGCAGCGGAGCGGGACTTCGTGCGCGAGGCCCTGGTGCGGGAGGGCATCGTCGCCCAACTGCGGCGCCTGGAGGCCCTCGCCCGCCGGCGGCCGCTCCTGGCCGTCGCCAGCTACATCAGCTACCCTGGCGCCACCGAGGTGGCCAGCGCCCTGCGGGTCGCCGTCTGCCCCCACGAGCCGGGCCCCGACTGCGACCGCCACTGCGCCGTGTCACGCCCGGCGACGCCCGCCTGCCGGGCCTGCGCCGCCGCGCCCCAGGGCCGCCGCGAGTGCGACGCCGTGGGCGGGCTGGCAGACCGCCAGCTCTTCGAGACGCTGCTGGAGCCCGGGCAGCGCTCGGCCCTCTTCGCCAGCCGCTCCAAGGTGGTGCGCCAGCAGTACGAGCCGGCGGGGCAAGGGGTGTGCTTCTTCTATCTGCGGGGCGCGGACGAGATCGGCCGGGTCGAGCTGCCCCAGTGGGCCGCCCAGGACGGCCCGCGGCTCGACCTGCTGCACGCCGTCGTCCTCGACCAGTGCCGGCGGGGCTACGGCTATCCCCGCGCCCTCATCGAGGCCCACGAGCAGGCGGTGGTCTCCGGCGCCGACCGCGAGGCGTTCTGGCGCGCCGTGGAGGGCGCCCTGGCGGAGCGGGGCCTGCCGCGCACGACATCCGGCAAGAGCGAGAGCAAGCGCACGCGCTGGCTGTAGGCGACGTATCATTCACAATGAGCGGTAGGGCGCCCAGACTAACCGGACGTGAGCTACTGCGCGCCCTCAGGAGAGCGGGGGGGGGAGCCAGTACGACAGGTGGGTAGCCATGTGCATCTGCGGCATCCCGAACGTTCGGGTCGCGTGACCGTTCCAGTGCACGCAGGGGAGACACTTCACCCGAAGACGTTGGCGAGCATCCTGGCTCAGGCGGGTATGGCTGAAACGGACTTGCTAAAGTTTCTGTAAGGAGAGCCCTATGTCTGCGCGCACACGTGCCAGACGCTATACCATAGTCCTCGATCCTTGGCCAGATGGGGCTGGCTTTACCGTTACTGTGCCTGCCCTGCCGGGGTGCGTGACCCAGGGCCACACAAGGGAGGAGCTCTAGCGAGGGCGCAAGAGGCCATCCGGTGCCACCTGGAAGGGTTGGCCGCAGATGGGTTGCCTGTCCCAGAGGAGCATAGCAAGCCCACCCTGGTGACAGTTGCCGTGTAGCAGCCAAGACAAGGAGGCACGGTGTCAAAGGTACGCTACCTGGGGCGGCTGGCCCGCTCCCTTGACCCGCAGCAGAAGAACGACGTGGCCTACGAGTGCGAAGCGGTCGGCGCTCACCGCTTCAGCCTGCCGGACGAGCCGGCCGACCGCAGCGAGGAGCAACGGGCCTGGTGGCAGGCCCTCTCCCACGGCCGCTGCCCCCTCTGCGCCGTGGAGCGGGAGGGGCCCTAGTGTCCCGTCTCAGAAGCTCGCTGCTTAATTCGGGGGTACAGTCCCGATGGGTCGGGACTGCCGGGGGAACCGGGGGTATCCCCGGAATCATGTTTTCTTCCCCCTCTCCTCTTGGAGAGGGGGCCAGGGGGCGAGGTGAGGTCCGTGGGCCATGAGTAGCGACCCGCCAAAGACGCACAGCAAGCGCCTGGGCCAGGTGCTCGAGGCCAGCACCCGCTCCTTCACCGCCCAGGCCCAGGAGCTGCACCGGCCGCCGCCCCTGGGCGCCCTGGTGCGGGCGGAGGGCCAGGCCGGCGCCTCCATCTACGCCGTGGTCATCGGCTCGCGGACGGAGTCGGTGGAGGGCCGGCTGCCCATCGCCACGGGCTGGGCGCTGCCCGACGGCGCCGCCGTCCTGCGGGAGGAGCCCCACCTGCCCAAGCTGCTGCGCACCACCTTCGAGGCCGCCGTCGTGGCCTACGATCCGGGTGCAGTGGGGCAAGGGCCGCGGGTCGGGCTGCCGCCCTCGCCCGCCGTCATCTACGGCTTCGTCCAGGAGTGCCCGCCGGAGGCGGACGTCGCCCGCGCCCTGGCCGCCAGCCTCGACTTCCTGCCGCTGCTGCTGTCGGCGGCCCCGCCGGGATTGGCCGAGGAGGCGGCGACCGCCTGCCTGCGGCTGCTGGCGGAGGGCCAGCCCGACCGCGAGGCTTTCCTGCTGCGGGCGGGCAAGCGCTTGGCGGTGCTCCTGGCCCACGAGCCGGTCAGGTTGGAGGCGGCGCTGAGGAGATTGGGGTGAAGCTGTTTCTAACAGGCGTTCGGGTAACATGAACGCTGTTGGGATCGGACACCAATGGGGAGGGCGACATGTACATGGTCTTCGTCAGCTACAAGACCGGGGAGCTTTCTCTACTAGACCCTCTCGTGACGGCTTTGAGACAGGCTAGCATCGATGTTTATATCGCCGAAGAAAACCCGCAGCCAGGTCGTCATCTTTACGACCAGAAGATAATCCCAGGTATTAAGGCTTCTGATTGCATGCTGGTATTGCTGACTCCTGCTGCCGCCAAATCACAAGACGTCATTAGCGAGATCGGCATGGCCCTGAGTCTTTCGAAGCCAATTGTGGTCCTCCTTGAAAGGGGCGTGCAGTGCCCGGGCCCTCTTGCAGGGAAGGAAGTGCTCGACTTCGATCGTCAAGACTCTCTGTCTGCTTTGCAAAAAGCATGCGACTGCATCTGCGACCTAGCTGGAGGTAAGGAGCAGACTGAAGCTGAAATCCGAAGGGCGCTCTGGTGAGGCAGCGCGTCGTATGTCCGATAAGCGTGAGGCCCGCCGACAACTGATTGCCCTGGCGCGCAGGCTCCAGCGCCCTGGCTCGGGCACATCGCTGCGCGTCTTGCGCGAGAGGACGGCTGACATGCAGTTCCCCGACCTCAGACCGATCCTCGGGCCTCTACCCTGGGCGGTGGCCGGCGCCGTCGCCACCCGCCTCTACATGCCCGAGCGCGCTACCAGGGACCTTGACATTGCTGTGCTCAGACGGGACCGCGCGGAGGCGGAGCGCAAGCTGACAGGAGCAGGATTCACTCGCCAGAGCGAGCTGGCTATCGGTGGCTCGACCTGGCTGTCTCCCGATGGGACGCCGGTGGACGTGGTGGAGTTGGAAGCGCCCTGGGCCGCGAAAGCTATCGTAGAGGCCCAGAACAACCGCGACTCCCAGGGCCTGCCCGTTTTGCCTCTGCCCTATCTGGTGCTGATGAAGCTCCAGGCGGGACGCGTCCAGGACCTGGCCGACGTGACCCGCATGCTCGGCCAGGCCGACGAGGGCGTGCTCAACGCCACCCGGCAGCTTTTCGAGCGCCATGCCCCTGAGGACTTGGACGACCTGGAGAGCCTGATCGCCCTGGGGCAGTTGGAGATGCGCAACCCATGACCCCTGAGCCCACCTTCGACGACCTGGGGCCGTCGCAGCCGCCTCGCCTGGGCGCGGTCATCGGCGGCTCCCTGGAGAAGGGGCTGGAGGTGCGCCTCGACGCCGACGCCCCCCTCGAGGACGTGCGCGTCGGCCACTACGTGGCTATCCAGGGCGAGCGGACGCGCTTCTTCGGCATGGTGACGGACATCTCCCTGCGCGCCCTGGACGAGCGCTTGGCGCTATCGCCGCCCGCCGACGGCTTCAGCGCCCGCGTCCTGGCCGGCACCGGCACCTTCGCCGTCCTGAAGGTGGTGCCCATGCTCGTCCTCCAGGAGGGCACCCTCCAGCCCGCGCGCACCATCCCCGCCCACTTCGCTCCCGTGGCGCGCGCCTCGGCCGAGGATGTGGCCACGGTCTTCGGCGCCGAGGACGCCCAGCACCCCCGGCACTTCAACGTCGGCACGCCCCTGGACATGGAGGCGCAGGTGGCGCTGGACCTGGGGCGCTTCGTGGAGCGCTCCAACGGCGTCTTCGGCAAGAGCGGCACCGGCAAGACCTTTCTGACCCGGCTGCTGCTCGCCGGCATCCTGCAGAAGGGTGCCGCTACCAACCTGGTCTTCGACATGCACAACGAGTACGGCTGGCAGGGCTCGTCGGAGGGCCCCCGCGGCGCCGTCAAGGGGCTCAAGCAGCTCTTCCCCTCTCAGGTGGCCATCTTCTCCCTGGACGAGGAGAGCTCGCGGCGGCGCAAGGTGCAGCCCGACTTCGTGGTGGAGATCGGCTACGGCGACATCGAGCCCTCGGACATCGAGATCCTGCGCGATACGCTGGACCTGAGCCAGCCCATGCTGGACGCGGTGTACCTCCTGGCGCGGCGCTACGGGAGCCAGGGCTGGCTGAAGGAGGTGCTGGCCGAGGCCGGGGCCGAGCAGACCACCAGGGAGCGGCTGAAGGAGCTGGCAGGCGGCATCGAGGCCCACGAGGCCGCCCTGGCCGGCCTTTTCCGGCGGCTCCAGGGCCTGGCGCGGCTCCCGTTCCTGGTGCCCAAGCCCCGCGACAACGCCGTGCAGCGCCTGCTGGA
>JACQGV010000015.1 GCA_016199375.1 Chloroflexota bacterium
CATTCCCGGCACCAGGCGGGCGACCATATCCGCCTCGGCGCAGGCGCCCTGGGGCCAGGGCGGGCGGCCCAGGGGAACGCTGGACACCGCGAAGAGGGGCGTCGCTCCCTCCCCGGCGCTCTCCTCTTCCTCGGCAGCCTTCTTACGGGTGCCCCGCCGGGCCGGCGGCTTCGGCGGCTCCGGCATCTCCACGCTCAGCCGCCCCAATGCCAGGGCACTCAGCGCCAGGGACTTCTCACCCAGGAGCTGGGCGGCGATCATGGTGTCGAAGCCTATCCCCTGGAGTTCGACTCCGACCGGTCGAGACTGGCTGAGGGCGACCAGGGGCCGCTTGATATCGTGGCCCCATTTGGGGGCTGCCGGGTCTTCAAGCGCTGGCTTCAAGATGGAGAGGGCCTCGTCCGGCCCGACCCTGGCCTCGGCGCCCGCCAGGGGTACATAGGTGGCCTGGCCGGGCTGGTGGCAGAGGGCCAGACCCAACACCTGGCCGTACATGGGGTTCTCGCCCAGGGCATCCAGGGCCAGGGCGTGGAAGGGCACGCCCCGGGCGCCAGCCTGCGCTATCTCTTCCCGCGTGGTGGCGGTGGCGTACTGGTCCTGCGCCGGCTTTGTCGGGGCAGCTGCCGCCGGGGGCCCACCCGGCCCTGCTGCGAGTGGCAGGTCCTTTACGATGCTGTTGAACTCCAGCTCGCGCAAGAGCTCCAGGGCCTGCGCCCGGTCGTATCCCCGAGCATCGCAGGCCTCCAGGTCCAGCTCCATGGGCATCGCGGTCACGATGCGCGCCAGGTGGGCGCTCTGCCTCGCCTGCGCCTCGTGCTGCCGCAGCAGGGCCTGGCGCTTGGGCGGCTGGACCTCTTCGATACGCTCGTAGATGCTCTCCACGGAGCCGAACTGCCGCAGCAGCTCCGCCGCCGTCTTGTCGCCCACGCCGGGGACGCCGGGGATGTTGTCTGAGGTGTCACCCTTGAGCCCCTTGAAGTCCGCTATCTGCTCGGGAGCAAGCCCGTACCTCTCCTGTACCTTCTCCGGCGTGTAGGCGACGGTCTCCGTGGCCAGGCTCCGTCCCGGCAGGACGACGGTGACGTGAGGCGTCACCAGTTGGAGCATGTCGGTGTCGCCGGTGAGGACAACCGTATCCAGGCCGCGCTCCTCGGCCTGGCGGGCCAGGGTGCCCAGGATGTCGTCGGCCTCGTAGCCATCCATCTCGTAGCTGGGGATGCCGAAGGCGTCCAGGAGCCGCCGGATGCGGCCAAACTGCTGCCGCAGGTCATCGGGCATCTCCGGGCGGGTAGCCTTATACTCCTTGAACTCGAGGTGGCGGAAGGTGGGCGTGGGCCGGTCGAAGGCGGCGGCGCGGAAGGCTGGCTGGAACTGGCGCAGGATCAGCAGGAGCATCCGGGTGAAAACAAAGACCGCCTCGATGGGCTCGCCGGCCTTCGTCGTCAGGGGCTTGCCTTGGGCCCGCATGGCGTGAAAGGCGCGGTGGACCAGGGCAGGGGCATCAATGAGCAGGAGGACAGGCCGCTCGGCCATGGCTCTCTCCAAACCTGGACGACGGCTGGATTATAGCACCGAGGCCGCCAACGGCCCGGCCCTTGCAGATGCGCGCTGCTAGCGTTTACTAGAGCGGATGGGACTGGGAGGCGGACGCATGGCGGCTGTGGCCTGGGCTGCCTGCCGTCTGGTGTTTGGCCTTCTGCTGGCCACGCTGCTGACGGGCTGCGCCGCTGGCGGGAGCGGGGCGCGGGACAGACGAGCGCCGACGCCCTCGGCCACGCCCTCACCTGCGCTCGGCCCGGGCGACCACGCCATCAGCATCAGGGCGGGCGGCCTCGACCGTCGCTACCTCGTGCATGTGCCACCTGGCTACGATGCCAAGAGGCCGGTGCCGGTCGTGGTCATGCTGCACGGCGGGGGCGGCACCGCCGCCGGCGTGATGCGGGAGACGGGGTGGGCCGCCAAGGCTGATGCCGCCGGATTCCTGGCCGTCTTCCCCGAGGCCACCAGCTTCGACCCCCAGGCGCCCAGCCGGTTCCTGGGCAACCCCCAGCTCTGGAACGACGGCTCCGGCCGCGGCCACGCCGGACGGCGCAACACCGACGACGTGGGCTTCATCAGCTCCCTGCTCGACGACCTCTCGGCCCGCTTCGCGGTAGACAAACGGAGAGTATTCGTGGCGGGACACTCCAACGGCGCCTCCATGGCCTTCCGCGTCGCCGCCGAGCTCGCCGGCCGCGTCGCCGCCGTCGCGCCCGTGTCGGGACACCTCTGGCTCGCCGACCCCAAGCCCAGCCGGCCCGTGCCCCTGCTCTACATCATCGGCACCGAGGACCCCCTGAACCCCCTGGATGGCGGAGACGTGCGGCTGCCGTGGGGCGGTGGAATCGTAGAGAAGCACCCGCCCATCCTGGATTCGGTGCTGAGGTGGGCCGGCCTGAACGGCTGCCCTACCGAGCCCAGGGTTGTTCTTGACAAAAACGGCGTCAAGGGCGTCGCCTACTCCCCCTGCCAGCAGGGCGCCGAGGTCCTCTACTACACCGTCGAGGGCCAGGGGCACGGCTGGCCGGGCGGGACGAGCCTGCTGCCGGAGCGCTGGATCGGGAGAGCCACCGACAAGCTGGACGCCACCGACCTCATCTGGGACTTCTTCACACAACGCTCCCTCGCCCCTTAGCGCGCAGGCGACCCCTATCCTATCTGCCAACCGACGCGCACTTCCCAGCCCTGCTAGGATGAACATAGAGGCCGAACTGGAGCCGGCAGGAGGTGCCACTATGGATGAGCAGCGCCGAGCCGAAGTGAAGGAATATGTCCGCCAGCGCTATGGCGCCATCGCCAAGGGCGGCAGCGCCTGCTGCGGGCCCGCCGGCCCCGTGGAGGTGACGCTGCTGCCAGCGTCCGCCGCGGCCGTCAGTACCCCCCTGGGCTGCGGCAACCCCACGGCCATCGCCTCGCTGAAGCCCGGCGAGGCCGTGCTGGACCTGGGCTCCGGCCCCGGCCTGGACTGCCTGCTGGCGGCGCAGCGCGTGGGGCCCACGGGCCGGGTGATCGGGGTGGATATGACGCCGGAGATGCTGGAGCTGGCGCGCGAGAGCGCCCGCCGCGCGGGGGCGGCCAACGTGGAGTACCGCCAGGGCGACATCGAGGCGCTGCCGGTGGACGACTCCAGCGTGGACGTCATCGTCTCCAACTGCGTCATTAACCTGGCGCCCGACAAGGACGCGGTCTTTCGCGAGGCCTTCCGGGTGCTGAAGCGAGGCGGGCGGCTATGCGTCGCCGACATCGTGGCGCTGGAGCCGCTGGACGAGGCGCTGCGCAGCGACCTGTCCCAGTGGAGCGGGTGCATCTCGGGGGCGCTGGAGCGAGAGGACTACCGGCGCCGGCTGCAGGCGGCCGGCTTCGTGGATGTTGCCTTCCGGCAGGTGGGCGGCGCTCCCGGGGGATGCAGCGGCCCGGTCCCCATCGCCAGCATGGACATCACCGCGCGCAAGCCGGGGTAGGCCGAGCGCCTCGCAGGCGCGATCCTCGCCTCCCAGCTTACCCAGACGCGACGTGGGGCGGTCCCAGGGTCCAGGGAGTTGGGGCCACACCGACCGCCACCTCAGCCGGCCAGCGTTCCACGGTCAGCCAAGGCACCGCCCTCACAGGCAACGCCGGCGCAGGCGAAGGAAGTCGCCGAGCGCGCTAGGTCCGGGCCTCTTCCCGCGCGCCCTCCCGCGACCGCTGCCCCTTCTCCAGGAGGTTCATGCCGCCCTCGACCTCCTCCAGGGCAGTGCCGAGGCGGGCATCCAGGTCGCGCAGCACCTGGAGGGCGTACTTGTCGGCGTCCTGGCGGCGGCTCTGGGCCTGCTTCTCCGCCATGGCGACGATGTTGGCCGCCTTGCGCTCGGCCTCGGCGGTGATCTGGCCGCCGTGGGACTCGGCGTCCTTGGTGATGCTGCTCTCCCGCACCTTGATGCGGGCCTCCTCCTCGGCGGCGCCAAGGATCGCCTTGGCCTGCATGAGCGCCTGGTTAACGACACTGTCGCGCTTCTGCAGGACCTGGGCTGCCTCCTTGATGTCCTGGGGCACCGCCGCCCGCATCTGGTCTATGAGGTCGAGCATATCCTCGGTGTTGATCATGCGCTTCTGGGCGAGGGGCACCTTCGTGCTAGCCCCCACCAGCGCCTCGGCGCGGTCTATGAGCTCCAGTATCTCCACGGGTGGACTCCCTTCCCCCGGTCCGGCAGCACCCCACCGTCCCGAGACGCTCGACACCCCACCCGTTAGTCGCTACCGGCGGAACTTGCGACGCAGCGCCTCCGCCACGTGCTCCGGCACCAGATGGTCTACGGTCCCGCCCAGGGCCATCACCTCCTTGAGCAGGCTGGCGCTGAGGAACTGGTAGGCAAGGTCCGAGACCAGGAAGACCTGCTCGACCCCCGGCGCCATGGTCTTGTTCATCATGTTCATCTCGAACTCGCGTTCGAAGTCGGTGGCGCTGCGGAGCCCTCGGACAATGACCTTGGCGCCAGTGTGGCGGGCGAAGTCCACCGTCAGGCCCGTGTAGGCGACCACCTTTACGTTCTCCAGCGCGGAAGCCGCGCGAGCGAAAAGGCCCACCCGTTCCTTGGTGGTGAACAGGAGGCTCTTGGCCGGGGTGTCATAGACGCCCACCACCACCTCGTCGAACAGGGCCGCCGCGCGGGTGGCAATGTCCAGATGCCCGTTGGTCACCGGGTCGAAGCTACCGGGGTAGACGGCCTTGGTCACTCACCTGCTCCCGGCCAGCGGTAGATGGCGATGACAGAGTCGCCGTGGCGCCGCTGGCGAACCCGTGTGAAGGGGCCCACCCGCTCTTCCAGTGCCAGTCGCCGAAAATGGCGCACCATGATGGTGCTGGCGGGCCCCACCAGGGGTGACACCGCCAATTCTCGCAGGGCCTCAGGGGCCTCGGAAGCCGCGAAGGGTGGGTCCATGAATACCAGGGAGAAGGGCCCCTCCTTCAAGGTCTTCAGCGCCCGCCGCACCGGCACCTGGCGCACCTGGCCCTGGGCCGCGTAGCCGGTGCGCTCCAGATTCTCTCTAATCACCGCGCAGCTCCGGGCGCTCTGCTCTACGAACAACACCCTTTGGGCCCCCCGGCTCAGCGCTTCAATCCCCAGGGAGCCGGTCCCCGCATACAGGTCCAAAACGCTGCTGAGCTCGGCCCCCAGCGCCTCCAGCATGGAGAAGATGGCGCCCCGCACCAGTCCCGTCGCCGGTCGCGCCAGGGTACCCTGCGGTCCCCGCAGTCTCCGCCCCTTCGCCTCCCCAGCGATGATATGAAACGGCCTGCTCAAGGGCAGCCTCTACTGAGACAAGGCCCATTATACACAGGCAAGCGGTTTCGTCAAGGTCTAAAACCTGGTTTCCATAAGCCCGCCGGCGGCGCCCCGGCCCGCGGGCCCTACACGGACTGGTGGCGCCCCTCCAGCCCCTTGCCCTTGCCGGACTCCAGGTTCTCCAGCATCCGATTGCCGCCGCCGCGCTCCAGGCGGCTCATGGCATTCATGTGGCCATGGTAACGGAACATGGCCTCCAGCCCGAACATGGCCATGGAGGCCCGCAGGAACTCCTTGCGGGACATCAGCGCCTCGCGGGGGGCCTCGGCGATCTCCTGGGCCCAGCGCAGGGTCTCGGCCTCGAGTTGCTCGGGCGGGACGGCCCGGTTCACCAGGTTGATCTGGGCTGCCTCCCGCCCCGAGATGGCGCGCCCGAGATAGAGGAGCTCGAAGGCCTTGCGTGGCCCCAGGTACAGCACCCACAGGGGCATGCTGGAGGCTCCACCGAAGCGCAGCATGGGCTCTCCCAGCTGGGCGTCCTCGGCCGCCAGGGCCAGGTCGCACAGCATGGAGAGATAGAGCCCGCCCGCCAGGCAGTAGCCGTGGATGGAGGCGATAATGGGCTTCTGGGCGTCCCAGACCCGCCGGTAGAGCTCTTCGATGCGGCGGGTGGTCTTGAGGGCGGCCTCGGCGGTCCAGTGCTCCAGGCTCTCGAAACCCGGCGGGTAGGAGATGTAGGGGCTGCCCTTCAGGTCGTAGCCCGCGCAGAAGGCGCGGCCCGCGCCGGCCAGGACGATGACATGGACCTCGGGGTCCCGCTCAGCGGCGGCAAGACCCGCCTCCAGATCGGCGATGACGCCGTGGCTGAGGGCGTTCATCTTCTGGGGGCGGTTCAGGGTGATGCGCACCACCCGGTCGGCAACCTGCTCGTAGAGGATATTGTCGTAGGCCATGTCAGCGCTCCTTTCGCAGGAGGGCGGTCAGGGAGCTCCCCTCGCTGCGCTCCCGCAGGCGGCTCATGGCGTTCATGTGGCTGTGGTAGCGGAAGGCGGCATCCAGGTTGGCCATGATCTCGATAGCGGTGTTGAGCGCCTCCTTGTTCATCTTGAGGCCATCGGCGGGAACCTGGGCCATCTGCTCGGCCAGCTCCAGCACCGTCTCCTCCAGCTTCGCCCCGGGGACGGCGCGATTGATGAGGCCGATGCGCTCCGCCTCCTTGGCATCTATGAGCTTGGCGGTGAACAGCAGCTCCTTGGCACGCTTGGGCCCCAGGAGATAGACCCACAGGGGCATGCTGGAGACGCCGCCCACCCGCTGGGCCGGGTGCCCGAACACGGCGTCCTCCGC
>JACQGV010000202.1 GCA_016199375.1 Chloroflexota bacterium
ATCATAGGCTCATCCTAGCACACCTGGAGATCATCCCGAAAGCAGGAGAGGGCCAAAGAGAGTGAAACCACGCTCATGCTGCGGCAGGTTCATCACGAGCGGGGGCCGGCGCCAGCCCTACCCCGAATCCCTTAGCGCCTGCAGCCGCCGCTCCTGGAGATGGCACAGGGCCACGGCCAGGGCGTCGGCGGCATCCGGCGGCTCGGGGTCGGCGGCCAGCCCCAGTTGGAGCCGGACCAGCTGCTGCACCCTTGCCTTCGAGCTCTGTCCGTGGCCCGCCACCGCGCCCTTGACCTTGGCCGGCGGATAGCGGGCGATGTCTATCCCCCGCTGGGCCGCCGCCAGCAGGGCGATCGCCATCCCCTGCCCCACGGCCAGGGCCGACCTGGGGTTCTTGGCCACAAAGGGCTCCTCCACCGCTGCCGTTTGGGGCGCATAGCACTCCAGGAGGGCGAGCAGCCCGCCGTGCAGCCGCCGTAGCCGCTCTGGCAAAGGGAGCCCGCGAGGAACGGTAATGGCCCCGCAGGCAAGGCACGTAATCTCCCCGCCCTCGGACTGCAGGATGCCGTAGCCCATCGTGTAGGTGCCGGGGTCTATGCCGATGATCCGCAGGGGCCGGGGCGCAGGTACGGCCGGGACAGCTCTGGGGCCTGGGGTCTTGCGGAAGCGCCCCGCTACTGGGGGAGCCCGTAGGCGAGGTGCCTCGCTGCCGGCGCGCCCCCTGGGGGTCACGCGGAGGCGGCCTGGTAGGCCTGGAGCACGCTGTCGGGGAAGTCGGCGTTGGAGTGGACCCGCTGCACCTCGTCGAGCTCCTCCAGCTTGTCCAGGAGCTTCAGGGTGGCGAGGCCTCTCTTCTCGTCCAGGGGGACGGTGATCTTGGGGATCATGCTGAGCTCGGTGGAGGCGATGGCCACCTTGCTCGCCTCCAGGCTGCGGCGCACAGCCTCTAGCTTGTGCGGATCGGTGTAGACCTCCAGCACCGCGCCCTCGGTCCGCACGTCGTCGGCGCCGGCGTCTATGGCCAGCAGCGCCACCTCGTCGCCAGCCGACTTGGCCGGAATAGTTATGAGGCCCCGCAGCTCGAACTGCCAGGCCACAGAGCCCGCCTCGGCCATGGCGGCACCGGCGCGGGTGAAGACATTGCGCACCTCCGAGGCGGTCCGATTGCGGTTGTCGGTCACCGCCTCGACCAGGATGGCCACGCCGCCCGGGCCGTAGCCCTCGTAGGTCACCTCGTGCAGCGCCTCGCCCTCCAGCTCCCCCATGCCCTTCTTGATGGCCCGCTGGATGTTATCGCCGGGCATGTTGTGGTCGCGCGCCCTCTGGACGGCAAGGCGCAACCGGAAGTTGGCGTCAGGGTCGCTGCCACCCTGGCGGGCGGCGACCATGATCTCTCTGCTCAGCTTGGTGAATATGGCCGCGCGGCGCGCGTCCGCGACGCCCTTGGTCCCCTTGATGTTGGCCCACTTGGAGTGACCGGACATGGCTCACCTCCAGGGTTCGGGCCCGCAGACCTACCCCCGCTGGCTATTGTAACGCACCACGGCGGGCTGCTGCATGCCATTATGCGACCCGAGCCCGGCCTGTGCAGGGTACGCCCGCGCCCCCAGCCGACGGGCCTGGATTGCCGAAGCTCGTGGCGGCCAGCTGCCAGGGGAGGTGCGCTGTGGTTAGGGTTCGCGCTGGCCCTTGGAGGGCCTGGGGCCCGTCCTGGTGCTACAGAGTGCCGAAGCGCGGTCTGTGCAGGGTAGGGTTGCTGGGAAGCGTGCGAGGCTGAAACCGGGACGGGTGGGTCAGCCGATTTGGAGCACGGCGCGGACCCCCCGCTTCACGGCGGCCACATAGAGCAGGGTGCGCATCGCCTGGGCCACCCGCCCCTGGCGGCCGATCACCTTCCCCATATCCGCCTCCGCTACCAGCAGCCGCAACACCGTTTGATCGCCCTCCAGCTCCTCGGTGACCGAGACCTGGTCAGGGCTCTCTACGATCCCCTTGGCGATGTACTCGATCAGTTCCTTCATCTGCTACCAGCGCCCCTTCCTGGGATTGCGGTGACGGCTAGGCTGGCCCGGCAGGCGCCTCGGGCGCCGCGGCGCCAGCGCCCAGGACCCCCGCCTTCCTCAGCAGGCTGGCCACCGTGGCCGTGGGCTGCGCGCCATGCTCCAGCCAGTGGCGGGCGCGCTCGGCGTTCACGACGACCGTAGGCGGGTCAGTACGCGGGTTATAGTGGCCCAGGACCTCGATGAAGGCGCCATTCCGGGGGGAACGGCTATCGGCGGCCACCAGTCGGTAGGCAGGTTGCTTCTTGGCTCCCACGCGGCGGAGCCGAATCTTTACCACACAGCCCCTCCTGTCGGTGAAAAAACGTCGCGACATTCTAGTCGCCAATCTGGGCTCTTGTCAACTGAAACGGCCCTAGCACCGGCCTTCTGGGCCTGCCGCCCGGCAAATACTCTACCGGCGTGCAGTTACGTGTCAATCGCGCTTATACACTATATATCAAGCCCTGGCCTTGCTGCGCACCGGCAATCTTGATGGCTGAGCTATCAAGGCTTATACTATCTACAGATTTAGGAGGTTCTATTGAGCACGACGACCAGGGACTTGTATGCCATCCTTGGTGTCGCCCGCAACGCCAGCGACAAAGAGATCAGACAGGCGTATCGGCGCCTGGCGCGCCAGCTACACCCGGACGTGAATCCGGGCGACAAGGTGGGCGCGGAGCGCTTTAAGGATGTCAACCGCGCCTACGAGGTCCTCTCCGACCCCGCTAAGCGGAAGCGGTACGACCGCTACGGGGCGGACTGGGAGCAGGCGGAGCGCTTTGAGCGGGCCACGGGGCAGCCCTATGAGTCCGCCTCCCGGGGCGGCTTCCGTCCCGGCGCTAGCCCCTTCGGCGCCGACGTGGAGTCCGAGGACCTGGACGACCTCTTCGGCGACCTGCTGCGGGGCTTCGGCGCGCGCGGAGGACCCGCCGCTCAGACCCGCCGCGGACAGGATATCGAGCACCCCGTAGAGGTCACCCTGGAGGAGGCCTTCCACGGCACCCTCCGCACGCTCCCTATCCCTGGGGCCGCCGGCCGCGCCCGCCGCCTGGAGGTGCGTATCCCACCCGGCGTTGACAGCGGCTCCCGGGTGCGGGTCGCCGGCAGCGGGGCGCCCGGACGGGGCGGGGCCCCGGGCGACCTCTACCTGGTCATCGCCGTGCTGCCTCACGCCCGCTTCCGGCGGCAGGGCGCCGACCTCTATGTGGACGTGCCGGTCCCGGTAACCACCGCCGTCCTCGGCGGCGAGGCCCAGGTGCCCACCCTCACGGGACGCCTGGCCCTGCGCATCCCGCCGGAGACCCAGAACGGGCGGGGCTTCCGCCTGACCGGCCAGGGGATGCCACGGCTCCAGGGCGGGGAGCGCGGCGACCTGTACGCTCAGGTCAAGGTCCAGATACCGGCTGGACTCACGAAGGAGGAGCGCCAGCTCTATGAAAAGCTCCTGGCCCTGAGGCCACAGGGCTGACGGGCCGTAGCCATGGCCGCTAAGAATGAGCCCCTCTACGTGATCAGCGTGGCCGCCCGTATGGCTGGCCTCCATGCCCAGACCCTGCGCCACTACGAGCGCGCGGGCCTCCTGGCGCCGCGCCGCTCGCCCGGCAACGTGCGATTCTACTCGACCCGCGACATCGAGCGCGTCCGCCGCATCCGCTCCCTGATGGAGGACCTGGGGGTCAATCTGGCGGGCGTGGAGGTGATCCTGCGCCTCAGGGAGCGCATCGGCGCCCTCGAGGGCGAGCTGGCCCAGCTAAAGCAGCCCCAGATCTAGCAAGGTGCTGAAAAATGGTGAGTCCAGAGGAGGCGAGGCCCCTTCTGGCGGGGGTCTGGGGGTATCCCCCAGTTACCCTTTCCTCCCCCCTCTCTCTGCCCAGGGAGAGGGGGACAGGGGGCGAGGGTTGTTGGATAGGCTCTAGAGCAGCCCCAGAGCTAGGCAGGAGAGGA
>JACQGV010000196.1 GCA_016199375.1 Chloroflexota bacterium
ACGCCGCAGCCCACCGCCACGCCCCCGCCGACGGCCACGCGGTTGCCGCCCACGCCCACCCCAATGCCGCCCTGGGATGTGGCCCTGAGCCAGGTGAGGCCCTCCGTCGTGCGCATCAACTGGACGGATGCTTCCGGAGGCCGCAGCCTGGGGAGCGGCGCCTATATAGGCGAGGGCTACATCCTCACAGCGCACCACGTCGTTGAAGGGGCGTCCACGGTGACGGTGACGGCGAACATTGGCGCTCTGACCGGTACCGCCACCGTCGTCGGCTGGGACGCTGCGAAAGATATCGCCGTGCTGCGTGTGGTGGGCACCTGGAGCCTGCCTGCGCTCCAATTGCGCGCCACGAACCGCGGGGAGTCCGGCCAGGAGGTGGCGCTCCTGGGCTACCCGCTCTTCAACGACGACTCGCCGTCCATCAGCCGGGGGGTCATCTCCCGCTATCTGCGACTTTGGGGCTGGGTCATCGAGACCGATGCGGCCACCAACAGCGGCAACAGCGGCGGGCCGCTCGTAGACCGCAATGGGAAGATAGTCGGCGTGCTACAGGCCACGCGGCAGGGCCGGGAGGAGGGCCTGGCGGTGGCGCTGACGTCCGACGAGGTGCTGACGATCCTCGCTGCCCTGAAGTCCGGCAGCAAAACATAGCACCTGGCGGGTGACGAAAGTTGACAGAATGTGCTATCCTTATAACCCCTCGCTCGTTTGACTCTGTGGAGCCGGAGCCGTCCTTAGCCGGGAAGCCGGGGATGGCCCAGGAGGTGCGCATGGAGCAACGAGTGGCGGTCGCGACCTCGTATCCGTACCAGGGGGTGCAGTTTGAGGTGGCGTTCCGCGGCGCCGAAATGGTGGTCCGCACCCTGCGGGCCGGGGCTGACGGACGCCCGCAACTGGTCGAGGTCCGTGCCTATGCTGGCCCCGATGGTGGCTTTCATCCCTACGCCTTCGAGCGGCAGTCGCTAGACGCCCAGGAGGCGGTGGAAGCCCTGGATGGGGCCCCGTGGAAGTCCTGCGGATAAAACAAGCGAGCGAGGGAGCTGAGGGGCCCTGTCCCGACAGATCGAGACCAGGGCCCCTCCTGTTTTTGGGCGCTACAGGCTGGCTCTGTTGACAGCAACGCTTACCGGCGCTTTCTTCCCAGCCTCTCGCCCTCGCAACGTCCTTGGGCCTAGTATTTGTACTCCTCGCGTACGGGGCTGAAGATATCGAGGAAGCGGGCGCGCGAAGCCCCGTTCTTGACGGCGTGCACCGCACCCCCCGGCACGATGTAGATGTCGCCCGCTCTCACCGCCCTGGTCTCGTCTCCGACCATCATCGTGGCCTCGCCCTCCAGCACCATCCCCGCTTGCTCGTGGGGGTGGGTGTGGGGTGGGACCTCGGCGTCGGGCGCCAGGTCCACCAGGGAGAGCAGGACCTTATCGCCCCAGAAGGTGCGGATCCGCACCCCCGGGAGCAGCTGCTTGTGCTCGCGCGCCTCGGGATCGTGAAAGTACATAGCTCGCTCCTCGCTTCCCGCTGGCCGGCCGCAGCGGCGCGGACGGACGGCTGGATGATAGGATATGGTCGCGACTTAGGCCAGGACAACTCAAGAAGGTGCGGGTGGTCAGGTAGGGGACGCGGGCGGGTTGTAGGCGGGACGCGGAATATCTATACTGCTGGGCTCGAAGGAGTCCTCGGTGGCGAAAAAGGTAAGGGTAGCGATCCTGAATGTCACCGGCTACGCCGGCGTGGAGCTGGCGCGGCTGCTGTACCAACACCCCCAGGCGGAGATAGCCGCCGTCACCGGCCGCAGCGAGGCGGGCAAGCCCCTGGGCAGCGTCTTCCCGACGTTGGATGACCTGGGGCTGACCATCACGGCAGAATTGTCCCGCTCAGCGGGAGTGGACTTCGTCTTCTCGGCGCTCCCCCACAAGGCCAGCGCCGAGGCGCTGCTGCCCTGCCTGCGCCAGGGCCTGCGGGCCGTGGACATCAGCGCCGACTTCCGCCTGCGGGACGCTGCCGAGTACCAGCAGTGGTACCAGGTCGCTCACCCTGCTCCTGAGCTGTTGAAGGACGCTGCCTATGGCCTCACCGAGCTGAACAAGGACGCCATCCGCCGCGCCCAGGTGGTCGCCAATCCGGGCTGCTACCCCACCTCGGCGATCCTGGCCCTGGCGCCGGCCTTGAAAGAGGGGCTCATAGAGCCGGACATCATCGTGGACAGCAAGTCCGGCGTGTCGGGCGCGGGCCGGGGCTTGGGCCTGGGCACCCATTTCAGCGAGGTGAACGAGACCGTCTCCGCCTACGGCCTGGAGGGCCACCGCCACCTGCCGGAGATCGCCCAGGAGCTAAGGCGACTGGCGCCCGAGGCCAAGCTGAAGGTGACGTTCGTTCCCCACCTGATCCCCATGACTCGTGGCATCCTGAGCACCTGCTATGCTCCCCTGGTGGAATCCCGACTGGGGTCGGGAGCGGCCTCGGCGCAGAGGGAGCTGGCGGCGCTCTACCGCGACTTCTACCGCGACGAGCCCTTCGTCCGGGTGGTGCCGGCGCCGCCTCAGACCAAGCAGACCAGCGGCAGCAACTACTGCGTCCTCTACCCCGCCGTGGACCCGCGCACAGGGCGGCTGATCGTCGTCAGTTGCCTGGACAACCTGGTGAAGGGCGCCGCGGGCCAGGCGGTCCAGAACATGAACGTGATGCTGGGCTTCGAGGAGACGATGGGGCTGCGGGGCCTGGGGCTGTGGCCCTAGCCGAGCGCGGCGCTGGCGTTCCACTGTCGCTGTTCCGCCGTTGTCCGGCCTCGGAGGGCTCTGCTATACTGCCGACGCCCTTGCCCCCATCGTCTAGTGGACTAGGACATCGCCCTTTCAAGGCGGTGACGGGGATTCGAATTCCCCTGGGGGCACCACCTCCCCAAGTGCTCCGCGGCCCCAGAACGCTATGCCCGGCAGCGCGGTGAGGCTCTGGATAGTTGTGATCGGCAGCGTGCTAGCTGCCGGCGTCGCCCTGGCAGTCGCGGTCATCCCCGATGATTGGAGGCTGGCGGCGCGGCTGAGCACGGGCCTGCTTTATGCAGTCATCGTCCTGTTCGCCATCGGCGCCCTGGCGCTGCGCCTGCGGCGGCGGGGCGGGGCCTGAGGGCCTAGGCTCTTAGCCTGGCGCTGCAAGGGAGGCGCGGCGCGTTACGTGCCCGGCAGCTTGGGAAGTGCGGGCGACTCTGACTCCTTCCCGCGCAGGAAGAAGGGGACGACAAGGGCGAGCAGCCCCATCGCTAGCAGGATGATGGCCCAGAGCTGGATGGTGCCAGCGATGCTGTTGACCGCGCTCTGGACCACCTGGAATGCCTTGTCCTCAACCTGGGTGGAGAAGCCGGTGCCAACGCTGGCCAGCTCGTTGATGGCCCGCGCGCTGGCGGACCGTCCCCCCATGGCGACCAGCAGGAGGAGCAGGCCGCCTACAGATATAGCGGCCCCTCCCCACTGGAGCCTGCCCCTCCAGGAGCGCCCTCCCAGGAAGGCGCTGGCGGCCAGGAGTGCGGCGAGCAGCGCCAGGCCCGCCCACAGCAGGGTGCGGACGGCGCGGATGCTCTGGCGCACAGTCTCCAGGTCGGGGGCGTTTTCCAGGATGTCCGCCGTCGTCACGGTGAGTTGGTCGGGCACGACCTTGTCGAACTCCTCGCTGACGGACAGGAGCTGGAGCAGGCGCTCGGGGGTCACCCGCTCCACCTTGCAGCTCAAGAACGATCCTCCAGTGACGATGTCCTGGAACTGCTTGCAGGCGGGGAGCACGTCGTAGCGGGCCTCCAGCAGCCTCTGGACCTCGGGGCTGATGGCGCCCGCCTGGCAGCGGGGGAAGGGGTCGAACCGGAGGTCGGCGGGGGAGGAGCACGCTGGCAGGGCCGCGTATTCGGCGACCAGGACGGGGACCAGGTTGCCGCTGGAGTCGCCCACGCGGCAGCGGGGGAACTCTTGAGCGATGCGGAAGTCGGCGACCCGGCCGCAGGGAGGCAGGGCATCGTACTTGCGTATCAGGAGGGCGGCCAGGGCAAGCTCGAACGCTCTCTTGCGCTCCTTGAGGGGGACCGTGAGGCTGATCTCGTCGCTGCGCCCGGCGACGTAGGGGACCACGGTGTCAACGGCGCTCTCCACCTGCTCGCGCAGGTAGGCCTCAGGGATGGTCGCCTGGACCAGCTCCGCCACTTCCTGGGCGGTGAGGGGCAGGTCTCTGAGGACGGTGCTGTCTTCACGGAGCTGCTGCGGCACCGCCTCCCGCAGGGCGAAGGCGTAGACGTCGTTACGGGCCAGCTGCTCTTTGAGGAAGGCCGGACTGAGCAGGCTGCCGTCGGCGGTCCTCCCCGCCACCTGCAGCAGCAGGAGCACGGCGAAGACGACGATGAGCAGGACGGCGGCGGCGCGGCGGAGGATGATCACTGGCTCCCCCTATGAGTGGTTTTGTATTTGGTTTGGAATCTAGTTTACTCTCTCCTGTCAATCCCGCCCGGGTCAGGGCGGCGCCCTGCGCGCTATAATGCCGTGGCTTTGGATTCGTAGGATGTCGCGTCGCCCCATCTCGCCCCGCCGCTTCACCCGCATCGCACGCCAGGCGTTGGAGTCGGTGCCCGCGCCCCTGCGCGGGCGCGTGTCCAACGTGGAGATCGTGCTGGAGGACTGGGCCTCGCGTGAAGCCCTGGCCCAGCAGGGCCTCTCCAGCCCCTACGACCTCCTGGGCCTGTACCAGGGCATCCCGCTGACCGAGCGCGACAGCCGCTACAACCTGGTGGCTCCGGACCAGATCACCTTGTACCGGGGCGCCCTGGAGGCCATGTGCGAGAGCGCGGAGGAGCTGGAGCGGGAGATCCGTGCGACTGTCCTCCACGAGCTGGCCCACCACTTTGGCCTCAGCGACGACGAGCTGGCGGCGCTGAGCGGTGGCACCGAAGGCGAGGGGGGCGATTCGCCCCGCGCGCAGGGGCCTTGACCGGCGCTAGGGGACGCTGAAGGCTGCCAGGTCCTAGTGTCCTGTCTCGCTAATCCGGGGAAAAAGTCGGCGCGATGAGCAGGCTCTCGCGCTGGCCCCCC
>JACQGV010000208.1 GCA_016199375.1 Chloroflexota bacterium
ACGCCTCCAGCGACCATGAGCAGGTTGTGAGCGTGGGGCCGCGGCTCGTAGCCCCGGCCCAGCGGGCCCAGCACCTCTATGGTGTCGCCCGGCCGCCGCCGCGCCACCCGGCTGCTCCCGCGGCCGCTGGGAGTGTAGAGGAGCCCCAGGCGCTCGGGGGCGGCGCCCTCGCCCGCCACCCGATAGACGCTGAAGGCGCGTTTGAGCAGCGGATCGTACCCCTCCCCGGCCTCCAACATCACGAACTGGCCGGGCTCGACGGCGGGGGCGATCTGCGGCGCCTGGAGCCACAGGGCCCAGATTGCGGGGGCGATCTCCTGGTTGGAAATGATGGGTGCGCGCAGTTGCTTCACGGCAGACCGTTTCGCTGTGAGTTGGTTCATGATAGCACAGGCTGACGGGGCTACTTGGCTGCAGGTGACAGGCGCCGCGCTGGGCCGTGTACAATAGTGCGGCGTGCGCCGGGGAGTCTAGTGCCAGTAGGGAGGGTAAGGTGGGGAGCCCGACGGACATCATCTACGAGAAGGGGGAGGGCATCGCCTGGATCAGGATCAACCGGCCCAAGGTGTACAATGCCTTTCGCCCGCGGACCATAGACGAGCTGCTCTCCGCCTTCACCGACGCTTGGAACGACAACGACGTGGGGGTGGTTGTCCTCACGGGTACTCAGGGCAACTTCTGCACCGGCGGCGACCAGAAGCTCCGGGGCGAGGGAGGCTACACCGACGAGGCGGGCGCTACGCCGCGGCTGCAAGTGCTGCACCTGCAACGGATGCTGCGGGAGATCCCCAAGCCGGTGGTCGCCATGGTTGACGGCTACGCCATCGGCGGTGGCCACGTCCTGCACGTGCTCTGCGACCTGACCGTCGCCTCGACCAGGGCGGTCTTCGGCCAGACCGGGCCCAAGGTGGGGAGCTTCGACGCCGGCTTCGGGGCTAGCTATCTGGCCCGCATCGTGGGCGAGAAGAAGGCGCGGGAGATCTGGTACCTGTGCCGGCGCTACTCCGCCCAGGAGGCGCTGGCGATGGGCCTGGTGAACAGAGTGGTGCCGCCCGAGGAGCTGGAGGCGGAGACCCGGCGCTGGTGCCAGGAGATGCTCCAGATGAGCCCTGCGGCCCTGCGATTCATGAAGTTTGGCTTCAACGCCGACACGGACCACCTCTATGGCATCCAGGCCCTGGCCCACGGCGCTACGGCCCTGTTCTACACCACCGAGGAGGCGAGGGAGGGACGGGTAGCCTTCGTGGAGAAGCGCAAGCCCGACTTCTCCCGCTTCCGCCGGCATCCCTGGTAGAGCCTGCTCGCGGTGGCCGAGGTCTTGCCTCTACCAGCGGACTTCCTGGGTCGGGCCCGTTTCTACGGGCGGGCCTGGTACTGGGCGGCGCGGCCCTTCACCCTGAGCGCCTCTGTGGTGCCCGTATTCGTCGGCTCGGCGCTGGCCCTCCACGATGGCGCGGCGAGCGCCGTCCGCTTCCCCCTGGTGCTTCTGGGGTCTCTCCTCGTCCAGGTCGGCACCAACCTGGTGGACGAGTACGTGGACCACCGCCGCACCGGTGGGCGGGGCAAGCTGCTCGCGCCCTACAAGGTGATCGCCGGCGGGCTGCTGTCGGAGCGCGCCGTGAGGCTGGGTGCGCTGCTGGTGTTCGGGGCGGCAGTGGCTATTGGCCTCGCCCTGGTGGCGCTGGTGGGGTGGCCTCTGCTGCTGCTCTGCCTGGCCAGCCTGGCTGCCGCCTATTTCTACAGCGCTGGGCCCCGGCCCCTGGGCGCGTTGGCGCTGGGCGAGCTGACGGTGGCCGTCTTCATGGGGCCCGTTATGGTCCTCGGCACCTACTACGTCCATACCGGCACGCTGACCGGCGCCGCCTGGCTTCTTTCCCTGCCGGTGGCGTGTACCGTGACGGCGATCCTGGTGGCCAATGATCTGCGGGACCTGGAGGAGGACCGGGCCGCTGGCAAGGTCACGCCCATTGTCCTCCTGGGGCCGGGGTTTGGCCGCTGGCTCTGGAGCGGCCTCGTGCTGGCTGCCCTGTTAGCGGTGGTCGCCCTGGCGAGCGCCCAGGTCAGCGCCTGGTGGCTGCTGGTCGCGCTCCTGGCGGCGCCGGTGGCGGTCCGGGCAGCGCGAGCGGTGTTCACGGCTGACTCGCGGCCCGCTCTTGGTCGCGCCCTGGCGCTCACCGCGCGCTTTCACCTCTGGTTCGGCGCGCTGCTCAGCGCCGGCCTGCTCATCGCGTGGGCCACCGGCTGAGCCGCGAGGGGAGGGCCAGCTCCAAGATGACGCAGCTTCGCGGCGAGGAGAAGGCGCAGTATGTGGCGCGCATGTTCGCCCGCATCGCGCGGCGCTACGATCTGCTCAACGCGGTGATGACCGGGGGCGCTCACCAGCGCTGGCGGAGGCTGGCGGCCCGGCTCGCCGTGGCGGGGGTGCCGGGCCCGGCTCAGGCGCTGGATGTGGGCACCGGCACCGGCGATCTGGCCCTGGCCCTGGCCCGGCGGCCGGAGGTGGGGCAGGTGGCCGGGGTGGACGTGGTGCCGGAGATGCTGCGCCTGGCGCAGCGCAAGGCTGCGCGGCGCGGCCTCCAGGGGAGGGTGCGCTTCCTCCAGGGGGATGCCCTGGCCCTGCCCTTTCCCGAGCGCAGCTTCGACTGCGTGACCACCGGCTTCACCATGCGCAACGTGGCGGATGTGGGCGCGGCGCTGCGCGAGATGGCCCGCGTCACCCGGCCCGGAGGCCGGCTGGCGGTCCTGGAGATCTTCCCGGTCACCAGGGGCCCCGCCGCCCGGCTGGTGCAGCTCTATTTCCGGCGCGTCGTCCCGCTGCTGGGCCGGCTGCTGTCGGGCGACGCTGAGGCGTACCGGTATCTGCCCGCCTCCGTGGAGAGGTTCTACGACGTGGCCGGATTCGCCCATTTGCTGGAGGAGTCGGGCTGGGGCCAGGTGTCCTATCGCCTCCTGGCGCTGGGGTCGGTGTCCATCCACCTGGGGAGCAGGCGGTAGGAAAAGCACTCCCTCAGCCCCCGTCATCTCCGCTCAGGAAGGGTGGACAGGCAACCTCTGGGCGTTCCGGCTGCACCCCGCAGCGTTGGTCAGTGAAATTCAGGGATAGGACGCTAGATCCCCATGACCTGCACTGCCACCATCCGCTCTCGAGGGGCGTCGAACTCCAGGAGGAAGATACGCTGGTAGGTGCCCAGGGCAAGCTTCCCTTCGTTGAAGGGGATCACCAGCGACTGGCCCTGGAGGCCCGCCCTCAGG
>JACQGV010000209.1 GCA_016199375.1 Chloroflexota bacterium
CCGCATGGGCAACCGCCACGTCACCATGTGCCCCCACAACGCCTTCCCCTGCCGGGGCGACGGCGATGGCGATCCACATATCGTCGCCCCGGCAGGGGTAGGCGTTGTGGGGGCACATGGTGACGTGGCGGTTGCCCATGCGGTCCTGCACCCGGCCGTTCAGGGTGTAGTCCATCAGCGCCCGGGCGATGTAATGGACGCCGATCTCGTACTGGGAGATGTCCACCCACTGGCCCTGGCCGGTGCGCCGCTGGTGCTGCAGGGCAGCCATGATGGCGAAGGCGCCGTGGAGGGCGCCCGCCATATCGGGGATGGGGATGGCCGAGTTCAGGGGCGCTCGGTCGGGCCGCCCCGTCAGGTGCGAGATGACCATGGGCTCCAGCCCCCAGCCGAAGGCGCTGTAGTTCCTCCAGGGCCCGGCGTGGCCGAAGCCGGTGGAGGAGACCATCACCAGGTCGGGACGCAGCTTGCGCAGCGCCTCATAGTCCAGGCCAAAGCCCTTCATCACGCGCGGGGTGTAGTTCTCCGCCACCACGTCGCTGACGGACACCAGCTCCTTGAAGAGGCGGACCCCCTGCGGTGTGCTGAGGTTGAGGGTGAGGTGGTGCTTGTTGGAGTTCGCTCCCAGGTACTGGGTGCCCTTCTCCCAGTAGTCGCCGCTGGGGTCGTTGTCGGCGTAGTAGGCGGGGCGGGCATCGTCCAGGCGGGTGATGGACTCCACCTTGATGACCTCGGCGCCCAGGTCGGCCATGAGCTTGGTCGCGCAGGGGATGGCCCAGGCGGTGGCGCACTCCACCACCCGGATGTTCTCCAGGGGGAGACGCTTTGGCTGCATCATTGCTCTAGCCATAGTCATTCCATCTTTGGTGGGAACTGAATGATCCGCCGAATAAACCTGGCTCCTGCCAGCACCGACGTCCTTTTCTCCCCGCCACCTTCTTCGAAAACTTCTAGCTGCCGCCGGGCTTCCCACCCGAGTCCAGCGTCGTCGTTATAGGTAGCCACTAGCCAGACTGGTCCGTTTGGCGCTTCGTCTCGGCATTCGAACGTGAAGTCAAATTCACGCCTAATATCGTGCGGAATGTGCTCCAGTCGCCAACCACCTTTCCCTATGGGTGGATCTAGGGCAATGGCCACGTCGTAGATAGGCCGCGACTCTTCTTGTAGCCGGATGATGCCACCAAACTGGGTGGGAAAGCTTTTGCCGCGGGATACGCCCCGCCCCTCCAGGCCGAGCACAACCAATGGGTCAGTGGGACGTTCTGGCCGCATCCGCATAAAATTTTCTTTTTGAGTCACTCTACCAACCCGCCGGTACGCCTGAAGTCGTCTTGCGTCCACGCGCCTCGCGTTATCTATGGGCTCGGAGGAGTAAAGATAGACGCCAGTTAGTGGTGGCGTATCCTCTTCTACTTCGACGACAATAACCTTGTTGTCCCCCTCGTTTGAAGAGAAGTGGTCTATGGACACTGGGAGGGTAGGGTAGGTGTGTTGTTTGATGTAGTTCGCTAGCTCCTCAATCGTGTTCTCACCAACGGTGACGCCCTTCTCCGTGCCGTCGTTTCCGACACCAAAGAGGAGCTTTCCCCCAAAAGAGTTAGCAAAAGCCACCAATGTGTGAGTTCCGTCATCTCGTTCAGCCAGAGACGTCTTGAATTCGACAGTTTGGCCCTCGCCACCCTGAATGAATTGGCTCAGTTTCATTGTCTCAGTTTCTCGGTAGTCATAGAGTGCAGACCAACCTACACCACTCCCGCGGCCGCCAGGGCCTGCACGTCGGCCTTCGAGTATCCCAGCTCGCCCAGCACCTCGGCGGTGTGTTCGCCCAGGAGCGGCGCCGGGCGGCGCACCTGCCAGGGCGTCGCCGTCATCTTGAAGGGCGCGCCGGGGTAGCGCTGGGGCCCGGTGAGGGCGCGGTCCACCTCGGCGAAGAAGTCCCGCGCCGCCAGCTGCGGGCTGTGGGCCACGTCCTCCGGCGTCTCCACCACCGCCCAGGGGAAGCGCAGCTCCTGTCCCTCCTGGAAGGCGGTATGCTTGTCGCGGGTCGCGAAGACCTCGCTCATGATCTGGGCCAGCTCGGGGCCGTGAAGCGGCCGCTGGGCAAGATCGGCGAACTTGGGGTCGAGCAGGTCGTCGCGGCCCATGTAGGCGGCGAAGACCTCCCAGTCCACGTGGCCCAGCAGGGGCACCACGTAGCCGTCCCTGGCGGCTATGATGGTGGTGGTGCCGCCGCCCCCCTTGGGCTGGCGGCGGGGCACCGCCCCCATCATGGGATACAGGAGCTGCCCGAAGACCTGGGTCCCGATGACTGTCTCCTGGATGGAGGTGTCCACCTGCTGCCCCTGGCCCGTCTCCTGGGCGTGCCAGAGGGCCATGAGGGCGCAGGCGGCGGCGTTGGCGCCGGCCATCATCTGGGCCATATCCAGGCCGTGGCGCGTCGGCGGCTCGTCGTAGCGGCCGGTGTCGTACATCAGCCCGCCCATGGCGTAGCTGACGATGTCCTGCGCCTTGTAGTCGCGGTAGGGCCCCGTCTGGCCGAAGTTGGAGACGGAGACCATCACCAGGCGCGGGTTGATGCGCTCCAGCCTGCGGTAGCCCAGCCGCCAGCCCTTGAGCACGCGCGGCTCGAAGTTCTCCACCAGCATGTCGGCGGTCGGCACCAGCTTCTTCAGGATGTCGCGCCCGGCCTGGGTGCGCAGGTCGAGGGTGATGCCGCGCTTGTTGGTGTTCAGGTAGAGGAAGAGGCCGCTCTTCTCCGGGTGGGCCTCATCGCCGAGGAAGGGCGGCATCCGGCGCGCGGGGTCGCCCTCGGGGCGCTCCACCTTGATCACGTCGGCCCCGAAGTCGGCCAGCAGCTTGGTGCAGTAGGGCCCGGCGATGCACTGGGTCAGGTCAATGACCCGGAGCCCCTCCAATGCTTGTGGAGCCATGCGCCTTTCCATGGGAATAGACTGATTCTATCATGGGCGCCCAAGTAAAGGGGGGCTTCCGGCGCCGTGGTAATATCGGGCATTGGCATTCTCCTACCACGGTGGCGGAAAAGGCATGCAGACGGGAGCACTGGAAGGCGTCCGGGTCATCGAGTGGGCGGAGGGCATCGCCGGCCCCTTCGCCGGCCGCATCCTGGCGGGCCTGGGCGCCGAGGTGGTGAAGGTGGAGCCTCCGGGCGGCGGCGACGCCTCCCGGCGCGCGGGGCCCTTCCGCGGCGACGTGCCGGACCGCGAGGCCAGCGGCCTGTTCCTATACCTGAACGCCGGCAAGCGGGGCATCACCCTCGACCCGGCGCGGCCGGGGGGCCGGGAGGTCTTTGGGAAGCTCCTGGCGGGAGCGGATGTCCTGGTCTTGGACAAGCCGGCCCCCGCCCTGCGCCGCTGGCGCCTGGGGCTGCCCGGCCTCCAGCGCCGCCACCCTGGGCTCGTCGTGGCCTCCGTCACCCCCTTTGGCCTGGAGGGCCCCTACGCCGGTTTCAAGGCCAGCGACCTGGTGACCTTCCACATGGCCGGGCTGGGGTTCATCACCCCCCGGCTTCCCCCTAGCCCCGACCTGCCTCCCCTGCGCGCCGGCACCCCTATCGTCGGCTACCTGGCAGGGCTCAACGGCGCGGCCGCCATCGGCTGCGCCCTCCTGGTCCGGGAGCTGAGCGGCCGGGGGCAGCTCATTGACCTGGCGGAGATGGAGTGCGCCATGTTCGCGGTCGCCGCCGGGGTCCCCGCCTACACCTACGAGCCCCGGGTACCCAGCCGCCAGCCCGCGGGCCCGCCAGCCGTCGCCCCCATCGCTCTCCTGCCCACCGCCGACGGCTACTTCGAGGTGCAGTGCCAGGAAGAGGAGCACTGGGATGGGCTGGTGGGGGCACTGGGCGAGCCCGAGTGGGCCCGCTGGGAGGTGTTCGCCGATAAAGGGCTGCGGGGCCAGAACTGGGATGCCCTGCGTCCGCTGCTGGAGGAGGTCACCCGCACAGTCGAGAAGGCCAGGCTCTTCCGCGAGGCCCAGGCGCGCGGCGTCCCCCTGGCGCCCGTGAACAGCCCTCGGGACGTGGTGGAGTGCGAGCACCTGCGCGTGCGGGGCTTCTTCGAGACCGTGGAGCACCCTGTCGCCGGGCCGGTGCTGATGCCCGGCGCCCTGGCCCAGCTCACCGCCACGCCGTGGCGGGCGCTGGGGCCCGCGCCACTCCTGGGACAGCACACGACGGAGGTGCTGGAGGGCCTGGGCTACTCCAAGGCGGAGCTGCTGGCGTTGCGGCAGCGGGGAGCGGTCTAGAGCATGACGCCGACTGGCGCCTCTCCCCAGAGACGGCGGCGCCGCGGGGGGCTCAGGCCCCTGGCAGGCTATCGGGTCATTGACATCACCTACGGCTGGGCCGGGCCCATCTGCGGCGCCCTGCTGGCCGACATGGGCGCCGAGGTGATCAAGATCGAGAGCAACGCGCGGCTGGATACCTGCCGCTTCCTGCCCCCCTTCAACGGCCCGGGCCCCAACCGCGGCGGGCAGTTCAACACCTACAACCGCGGGAAGAAGAGCTGCACCATCAATCTGAAGGCGCCCCCGGGCATCGCCCTGGCGCGCCGGCTTATCGCCAGCGCCGACGTCGTGGTCGAAAACTTCGCACCGCGGGTGATGCCCGGCCTGGGGCTGGGCTACGACGTGCTCCGCACCCTCAACCCGGACCTGGTTATGGCCTCCCTGTCGGGGTTCGGGGCCACCGGCCCCTACCGCGACTACGTCGCCTTCGGCCTCCCTCTCCAGGCGTTCCTGGGGCTGGTGCACCTGACCGGCTACGCCGGGGGCCCGCCGGTGAACGTGGGGACGCCCATACCTGACATCGTGGGGGGCACCACCGGCGCCCTGATGATCGTGGCCGCCCTGCGCCACCGCCGGCGCACGGGCGAGGGCCAGTTCATTGACGTCTCCCAGTGCGAGGCCATGGGCGCCTTCTTCGCCGGGCCTTACCTGGACTACGCCCTGAACGGGCGGGAGGGCCAGCGCCGCGGCAACCGCGACGACGCCATGGCGCCCCACGGCGTCTATCGCTGCGCCGACCCGGAGGGCTGGTGCGCCGTCGCCGTGGCGGGAGACCAGGAGTTCGCCGCCCTCTGCCGGGTCATCGGGCGGCCGGAGCTGGTGGACGACGCCCGCTTCGCCGACCAGCCCTCGCGCTGGCGCCATCAGGACGAGCTGGAGCCCATCATCGAGGCCTGGACCCGCCAGCGCAGCAAGCGGGAGGTGTTTTTGGCCCTGCAGGCCGCGGGTGTCGCCGCGGGGCCCGTGCACCACATCCCGGACCTGCTGGCCGACCCTCACCTGAAGCAGCGGGGCACCTTCATCCAGGACAGCCACCCCGAGATCGGCCCCAACCCGATGCTGGGCCCTTTCTGGCGGCTCCAGAGTACCCCGGGCCGGGTGGAGCGCCCCGCCCCCCTCCTGGGGGAGCACAACGGCTACGTCTTCCAGGAGCTGCTGGGCCTGGCGCCGGAGGAGCAGCAGCGGCTTGAGGCGTCCCAGGTTCTCTGGTAACATGGCGGCGTTGCGCCAGAGAGGTGAAGAGCGTGGCGGAATCGGTCATCACCGACGCGATGCGGGCCCTCATCGGTATCAGCGGGCGAGCCCGCGGTCATCCAGATCGAGAAGGAGCCTATCCGGCGCTGGGCGGAGTCCATCGGCGACCCCAACCCTATTTACCAGGACGAGGCTTACGCCAGGAAGGCCGGCCTGGGCGGGTTGCTGGTGCCGCCCGGCGGTCACGGTCGCTGCGGCATCGTCCTCAAGCGCGGAGCGCCCCGTCCGGAGGTCAAGAGCCCCTTCTGGCGGCGGCTGAACGGCGGCGGCGAGTGGGAGTTCTACCAGCCGGCGGTCTCCGGCGACGTCCTCACTATCACCACCTGGCTCTCCGATGTCTACGAGCGCCAGGGGCGGCCCGGCATCGGACGCATGTTCATCACGGAGTACTCCAGCGACTATGTGAACCAGCGGGGCGAGCTGGTGGCGAGGAGCCGCAACTGGGGTATCACCTATGAAGGGCCGGCCGAGGACAAGAAGTAGCCAGCGCCAGCTCTAGCCCTCCGGCCCGCCGCCGGCGAAAAGCTCCACCATGGTCGGCAGGTCCAAGCCGACGACCTTCTCCGGCACCATCCGTACCACGGCCATGGGCTGGTCCGGCCGCGACAGTTGGGGCAGCCACTTTTCGATGGTCTTGCGCCCGACGTAGCGGCCCCAGATGCGCCGCCGCCAGCCCTGCACGTCCTCGCGGTGGATGGTGGCCCGCCCCCGTAGCACGACGTACCTGTCGCCGTTGGGCTCGGCGTGGACCATGACGGTCAGGCGGGGGTCCCGCTGGAGGTTCCGAAGCTTCAGCGTCCGCTCCTGGAGCGCGAAGGTGAGGGTCTTCCCGTCCCAGTGATACCAGACGGGCGTGAGCTGGGGCGACCCGTCCTTGTTGATGGTGGCGACTACGGCGTGGGCGCGGCTCTCGCGCAGGAAGGCGTCGGCCTGCTCCCTGGTCATCGGTGGCATGGCATAGCTCCTCGCTGGCTTTTCCGGCAACACCCGTAGTGTGCGGGGCGTCGCTCGGCCTATTGTACCTGGGCAGCGCAATGGTTCGACAAGCGAGCCATGAAAGGTGATTACCATTTCCTGGGTCTCCCCTTTGGACTCTCAACACCTCAAGTGTCGGTAGGAAAGGGCAGGGCCCCGACTCAGCGTCGGGGCCCTGCGTCGGAGGCCGCGCTCTATCAGCGTTTGGGGGCGGTGATGCGGAGGTATTCGAGGCCCGACATGTAGGGGTTGCCAGTGATGGGACGCCACTCGATCCCCTTGCGGGCGCCGTACAC
>JACQGV010000197.1 GCA_016199375.1 Chloroflexota bacterium
GCCGGCGATATAGTCCACGGCCCGCCGCTCCGGCAGCTCACCCTCGGCCGGGCGGTACTCCTCCGGTAGGCGGTGGGGGTGGTCCATGAAGTAGCGGAGGAGAAAACGCACGGTCTCCCGCGCCTCCTCGGCCTCGGGCCCGCGGGAGCGGATGTCATAGACGTGCTGGAACAGGAACTCGCGCAGCAGGCTCACCCCAGCGTACACCGCGGGGCTCATCGTGACCTGGGGCGGGGGGCTGGCTGGCTGGCAGCCCTCGCGCCCGCCCGCTCGCCCTTCAGCCGCAGGGCTCGGTCCGTCGCGGGGCGCCCCACTGACGGCCCAGGATGTGTCAATTATGTCGTGGACGATGGTATCGAGGCGCTGGTGGGTGGAGGCTCCCAGGTCTTGCCGCACGGCAGTGGGGAGATCGGCCTCTCTGAGGAGGCCAGCTCGGACCGCGTCCTCCACATCGTGGCAGACGTAGGCGGTGGCGTCGGCCAGCTTCGTGGCCTGGCCCTCGGGCGTCGCCGGCACCCCGAACTCCGCCCCGGCCAGGTCCTGCCGACCCTTGGAGTGCTTCACGATGCCGTCCCTGACCTCCCAGGTCAGGTTCAGCCCTTGTCCCCCACGCTCCAGGACATCCACCACCCGCAGGCTCTGGACGTTGTGGCGGAAGCCACCCTCCACCAGGGCCCCCAGCTCCTCCTCGCCCAGGTGGCCGAAGGGGGTGTGCCCCAGGTCGTGCCCCAGGGCGATGGCCTCGGCCAGGTCCTCGTTCAGGCGCAGGGCGCGGCAGACGGTGCGGGCGATCTGGGCCACCTCCAGCGTGTGGGCCAGGCGGGTGTAATAATGGTCGCCCAGGGGGGCGATGAAGACCTGGGTCTTGTGCCGCAGCCGCCGGAAGGCCTTGGTATAGAGTATGCGGTCGCGGTCGCGCTGGAAGCCGGTGCGGATGGGGTCGGGCTCCTCCGGCCGCTGGCGCCCCCGGGATTGGCCGCTCCTGGTCGCCAGGGGCGAGAGGGTGGCCTCCTCCAGCTGCTCCAGGCGCAGGCGCACAGAGTGGTCGCGGGCCAAGGAGCGCCTCCTAGCCTAGAGGCCCTTTCCGGATGTATGCCAACAACTGTCCAACAGGGCAACCGCTCCAGGGCTGCCAGATTATAGCACGCGCTCCTTCCCACACCGGTCGGCGGCGCCTTCGTGAAAATTTGCACGACCTCGCTACCGCGGTGCTATAATGATGGCCGCGCCCAAGGCGCCTTGCCAGACCTCCGCTATAGCTACCATCCACGAGGAGGCCGACTCTTATGAAGGTCAAGCCCCAGGCTGTGAAGACCGCGCCCGCGCGCACCGCAGTCGCCCCGACCTCTAAGCAGTGGGTCTATGCTTTCCGTGAGGGGAACGCCCAGATGCGCGACCTGCTGGGCGGCAAGGGGGCCGGCCTGGCCGAGATGACCAACGCGGGGCTGCCTGTTCCGCCCGGCTTCACCATCACCACCGAGGCCTGCAACGCCTACTACCAGGCCGGCGAGCAGTTCCCCCCGGGGATGTGGGAGCAGGCCCTGGCGGCGCTGAAGGAGGTGGAGCGGGAGTCGGGCAAGGGCTTTGGCGACCCCCAGAAGCCACTTCTGGTCTCGGTCCGCTCCGGGTCCAAGTTCTCCATGCCGGGGATGATGGACACCGTGCTCAACCTGGGCCTGAATGGGGAGACCCTCCGGGGCCTGGGCGCCGCCATCGGCGATGAGCGCCCCCCCCTCGACGCCTACCGCCGCTTCATCCAGATGTTCGGCAAGATCGTCCTGGGCTTGGACCCCGCTGAGTTCGAGCACATCCTGGAGGACGCCAAGCGCAAGGCTGGCGCCAAGCTGGACAGCGAGCTCTCGGCCCGGGACTTGCGCGGGGTGGTGGAAGCCTTCCTGGCCCTGGTGCGCCAGCGCGCCGGCAGGGACTTCCCCAGCGATCCCACCGAGCAGCTCCGCCTGGCTATCCAGGCGGTGTTCGCTTCCTGGAACAACAAGCGCGCCATAGACTACCGCAACTTCAACAAGATCCCCCACGACCTGGGCACCGCCGTCAACATCGTCGCCATGGTCTTCGGCAACCTGGGCAACGACAGCGGCACCGGCGTCGCCTTCACCCGCGATCCCGCCACCGGCGAGCGGGCCCTCTACGGCGAGTATCTCCCCAACGCCCAGGGCGAGGATGTGGTGGCCGGCATCCGCACCCCCAAGAAGATCGCCCAGCTCCACGACGAGATGCCGGAGGTCTACCAGCAGTTCGCCCAGATCGCCCGCCGCCTGGAGCAGCACTACCGCGACGCCCAGGACCTGGAGTTCACGGTGGAGCGGGGCCGGCTCTACATGCTCCAGACGCGCACCGCCAAGCGCACCGCCAAGGCTGCGGTCAAGATGGCGGTGGACATGGCCAACGAGCGGCTGATCACCCGCGAAGAGGCGCTCATGCGGGTCGAGCCCAGCCAGATCTACCAGCTCCTGCTGCCCCGCTTCGACGAGCGGGCCATGGCGGAGGCCAGCGCCCAGGGCCGCCTGCTGGCCACGGGGCTCAACGCCTCGCCCGGCGCCGCCACCGGCCAGGCCATCTTCGACGCCGATAGGGCGGAGGAGCTGGGCTCCCGCGGCGGGGCCGTCATCCTGGTGCGGCCCGAGACCAACCCTGACGACGTCCATGGCATGCTCAGCGCCAGGGGCATCCTCACTGCCCGCGGCGGCGCCACCAGCCACGCCGCCGTCGTGGCCCGGGGCCTGGGCAAGCCCTGCGTCGCCGGCTGCGAGGCCATCGAGGTGGACCTGGAGCGGCGCCTCTTGCGGGCGGGCGCTAAGGTCATCCGCGAGGGCGAGGAGATCAGCATTGACGGCACCACCGGCCAGGTCTTCCAGGGCCGCATCCCTACCCTGGAGCCGAACCTCAAGCAGGAGCAGGAGCTGCAGACCCTGCTGAAATGGGCCGACGAGGCCCGCCGTCTGGGGGTCTGGGCCAACGCCGACTACCCCCGCGACGCCCAGCGCGCCGTGGACTTCGGCGCCGAGGGCATCGGCCTCTGCCGCACCGAGCATATGTTCTTCGAGGATGAGCGCCTGCCCATCGTCCGCCAGATGATCCTGGCCGCCGCCCAGGCCACCGAGCTGGAGAACAGCTTGGAAGCCCTCCAGCGGGAGCTGGCCCAGGCGCCCGAGGACAGGCGTCCGGCCGTGCTCCGCCAGGTCAAAGAGGCCCAGACCGGGGTGGAGCGCTCCCAGGCCGTCAAGGACTACCATAGCGCCCTCGGCCACCTCCTGCAGTTCCAGCGGGAGGACTTCACGGGCATCTTCCGCGCCATGGGCGGCCGCCCGGTCATCATCCGCCTGCTGGACCCGCCTCTCCACGAGTTCCTCCCCCGCTACGAGGAGCTGCTGGTCGAGGTTACGGAGCTGCGGGTGCGGGGCAACAACCCTGAGCTCCTGGCGGAGAAGGAGGAGCTGCTGCGGGCCGTGGAAGGCATGCGCGAGCAGAACCCCATGCTGGGCCTGCGCGGCTGCCGCCTGGGCCTCCTCTACCCCGCCATCAACGAGATGCAGGTGCGGGCGATCCTGGAGGCCTGCTGCGCCCTCACCAAGGAGAGCGTGCCGGTGCGGCCGGAGATCATGATCCCCCTGGTCGGCCACGTGAACGAGCTGAAGCTGGTCCGGGAGCAGCTGGAGGCCGTGGCCAAGCAGGTGGAGCGGGAGCAGGGGGTCAAGATACCCTATAAGTTCGGCACCATGATCGAGGTCCCCCGCGCCGCCCTCACCGCCGACGAGATCGCTCAGCACGCCGAGTTCTTTAGCTTTGGCACCAACGACCTGACCCAGACCACCTTCGGCTTCAGCCGCGACGACGCCGAGGGCAAGTTCCTGCTCCAGTACGTGCAGCGCAAGATCCTGCCGGACAACCCCTTCCAGGTCCTCGACCGCACCGGCGTGGGCCAGCTCATCGAGATGGCGGTCAAGCGCGGTCGCGCCACCCGCCCGGGCCTGGAGGTCGGCATCTGCGGCGAGCACGGCGGCGACCCC
>JACQGV010000198.1 GCA_016199375.1 Chloroflexota bacterium
GATATGAGGGTGGTGGGCGCCGTGGATACGGCGGCGCCGGGTCCCAGCCTGGCCCTGCCGGCGGGGGGGACGGTGCCCCTGGGGAAGGAGACGGCGGCGATCCTGGACCAGGCGCGGCCCCAGGTATTGGTGGATTTCACCGCCCCGGGTGTGGTGCTGGAGGGTGTTCGCGCCGCCGTCGCCCGAGGCGTCCATCTGGTGATCGGCACCACGGGCCTGGCGCCGGCGGAGCTGGAGGAGATAGACCGGCTGACCAAGGGAGCGGGCCTGGGGGCCCTGGTCGCCCCCAACTTTGCCTTGGGGGCCGTGGTGATGATGCACCTGGCCCAGATAGCGGCCAGGCATTTCGACTACGCTGAGATCATCGAGCTGCACCACGAGCAGAAGCTGGACGCCCCCTCGGGCACGGCGAAGGCGACCGCCGAGCTGATGGCGCGAGCCCGGGGCAAGCCGTTCCTGCGCACAGTACCTGAGAAGGAGCCCGTGAAGGGGAGCCGAGACGCCGCGGTCGGCGGGGTTACCCTCCATGCGGTGCGGCTGCCGGGGCTGGTGGCCCACCAGGAGGTGATCCTGGGCGCCCTGGGCCAGACCCTGAGCATCCGCCACGATACCGTGAGCCGGGAGGCCTTCATGCCCGGCGTCTTGCTCGCCATCCGGCGAGTCCCTACAATGAAGGGCTTGGTCGTGGGGCTGGAGCGATTGTTGGGGCTCTGAGGTACAGGTGCGGCGCGAGCTCAATGTGGCCCTCGTGGGCGCCACCGGCCTGGTGGGCCAGGAGATACTGAAGATTCTGGAGGAACGCAAGTTCCCCGTGGCGGAGCTGCGCCTCTGCGCCTCCGATCGCTCGGCGGGGCGGCGGCTCTTCTTCAACCACCGCGAGCTCAGTGTCCACGAGACCGGGACGCGGACCTTCGAGCGGATGGAGCTCGTCCTCTTTGCCGCCGGCCGCGAGGTGGCTTCTCACTACGCGCACCTGGCGGCCCGGGCGGGGGCCGTGGTGATAGACTACAGCCCGGCCTTCCGGCTTGAGGCCGGGGTGCCCCTGGTGGTGCCGGAGGTCAACGCCGAGGACCTCAAGGGGCACGAAGGCATCATCGCTAACCCCGAGAGCACCGTCACCCAACTGGTCATGGTCCTCAACTCTATCAATCGGATCAACCCGGTGCGCCGCGCCGTCGTGGCCAGCTATCTGGCGGTCTCGGGAGCGGGCGCCGCCGCCCAGGAGGAGCTCACGGTCCAGATCAAGCAGGTGCAAGAGGGGCGCGCCGCGATGCCCCATATCTTTCCCCACCAGATCGCCTTCAACGTGCTTCCCCAGTGCGATGTCTTTCTGGACAACGGCTACACCAGGGATGAGTGGGAGCTGGTGGAGGAGAGCCGCAAGGTCCTCCACGCCCCGGAGCTCGCCCTCGCTGCCACCTGCGTCCGGGTGCCGGTGCACCTTGGCCACGGGCAGGCCGTCCATCTTGAGCTGGCCCACCCCATGAGCGCCGAGGACGCCCGCAAGGCCCTGGCGGAGGCGCCCGGCGTCAGGGTCCTCGATGACCCCCACGTGAGCCTGTACCCGACGCCCTGGTCAGCGGCGGGCCAGGACAGCGTCTTCGTAGGCCGCATCCGCCAGGATACGGCGTTTCCCAACGGGCTGGCGCTCTGGATTGTGGCCGACAACGTCCGCAAGGGCGCGGCCCTCAACGCCATCCAGATCGCCGAGGAGCTCCTGGCCCGGGAGCTGGTCTAGTCCACGGCGGTGACGCCCGTAGGGCCTCGCTCCGGGGAGCCTGCTCGAGAGCTACTGGGCGGCCTGGCCGCCCGCTGGGGCGAGCTGACACCCTACCGAGTCGCGGGGGCGGGCGCCACCTACCTCCGGGGCGAGGCGCTGCTGTACGTCGTGCCGCCCCTCCGTTCGGGGCCTCCCTGGGAGTACCTGGTGGACGAGGAGACTCTGGACGACCTGCTGCAGGCCGACGACACCTACCTGGTCCTGGTAGGCTCCGGGGCCGATGACATCTGGACGGTCCCGGCTGACGAGGCGGCCTTCCTGATCGAGGGCCGGGTGCCCCAGACGGGGCCTCAGGGGGAGCGGGCCTGGCGCTATTATCTGGCGCCGCAGGCCGGGCTCCTCGACTCCGCTCAGGCCAAGCGCTGGCTTCTGCGGGCAGAGAGCAACCCCAAAGAGACGGTGGACGTCAGCCTCTTCCGCAACGCGCCGCCCGGCGGCTAGAATTGGTTGCAAAACCCTCACCCCCTGCCAGAGTCCCGAAGGGTCGGGACTCTGGATATCCCCCAGGAGGACTTTCGCAACAGGCTCTAGCGGGCCAGGCACCCCGGCGGAAGCGGCGTGGGCGGCGGCGGCGATTGCGTTTCCCCGCAGGCTGTGCTATATAGCCTTCACAGGCTGCCCACCCACGCTTCCGTCGCTGCCCCACGCCGGTGCTGGGGCGCAGTTCACACCAAGGGGAGGTGTGAGGCGTTATGGCGCCGGGCGGTGCCGTGCCGTTGCTGGTTTCGCTGCTTGGCCTGTTGGCGCAGCTGGCTATAATCGCGCGTTTCCTGTCGAAGCCCGACCGGGTGCCTGTCGCCAACACGCAATACTTCATCGATGCCTGGCACCTCCCCACGCTGGCGTTCCTAGTCTCAGGTTTGCTCCTGTTGCTGGTGGGCTGCGGAGTCTGGTTGTACGCTTGGGCCCTGGGAAGCATCTGGGGCGGGCCCGCCAGCGCCTTTTATCTGAGCCTGGGGGTGCTCATCCTGGAGGGGGTGGCGCCTCGGCTGGCTGTTTCAATTTCGCTCTCAGGCCCAGCGGCGCTGGAACCAGCGGGCAGCGTGCGGGCCTGGCGGCCTCTCGCGGGCCGGGATAGCCAAACCTAGAGCTGTGGGAGCCGAGCTATGAGAGTCAAGATGGTCGGGCTGGGCAAGTGCGGTAGCCGCACGGTGTTGGACTTCTATGCCGTGGTCCACGGCCAGAAGCCCGTAACGCCCACCTTTCGCTTCCGCGGGAAGTACGGGGCCCTGGGCGAGTGGATGTCTGGCGCCCGGCGGCGGTTCCAGTCCTTCAAAACTGCTGTCTCTGGTCACCGTAACTACCTCCCCGATCCCGCCGAGTACATCGTCGCCGATGTGGACGAGACCAACGATGTGCTGCAGATCTTCCAGCAGGACTCCGAGTCCAAGGAGGGGGCGGAGTTCCTGGGCAAGATCCTGCGTCTGCACGATACCATGGCCCATGGGTGTGGCAACTTTCATATCCTGGGCCAGGGCGTTATGCGCAAGTATCTGGAGAGCCCCAGACACTACGATGACGTCATCGGCAGGCCCGGCTCGGCAGCAGAGGGCACCGAGCTGTTCTTCATCTGCTTCTCCCTGGGAGGAGGCACCGGGGGAGGTTCGGCCATAGAGCTGGCGCATCGCCTGCGGCAGGAGCTTGCGCGCCCGGGGCATACCCAGCAGACCTGTATCTTGGGCGTGGGGGTGATGCCGGAGCTGTTCGATATCAGCGCCCTGGACCGTGAGCGGACCGATCAGGAGGTGGACCTCCGCACCGACCCGTCCCGGCTGGGCTACAGCGCGGGGCGGTTCATGCTGCAGCAGTACGCCCGGCTCCACGGCTTCGATGGCCTGCTCCTCATCAGCAACAACATCATCCCCAATGAGTATCTAACGCAGCACGGCATTGGCCTGGAGGACTTCCACGGCAAGATGAATGAGTTCCTGGCCAACATCATCCGGGAAGTCGCCACCCAGCACACCAAGTTCCTGCCCGAGATCGATAGCGCCGATGTGCGCGATCTGAAGACGCTCCTGGGAGGAGAGGCGGTCATCGCCGGGTTCGCTCGGCGCAAGCTTCCGGAGAAGCGGCACGCTCCAGAGCGGGCCCTGGACAGCGTGGCCGCCATGATAGTGGAGGCCATCTCCCCGGTGCGCCAGAGGCTGCGCTCCAAGGAGGATTTCCAACAGCCCTTGCACGGGCTCAGCGTGGACGTGGAGATGGACCGCGATTTCCAGGCCCTCGCATCGAGGGGCTTGGATCACAGGACCCTGTTGAGTGAGCCGCTGGCGCTGCCCAGGGAGTTCCGGCAGGCCAAGTGCGTGGCCGCCTTCTATGGCGTTCCCAGGGACGATGTCTTCCTGCCCACGGAACGCGAGTTCCTGCACCATTGTTTGCAGCGCTTCTTCCCCAATGCCCTACGCGAGGTGTTCTCCTATCACCACCTGAGCGACCAGTACGTGGTCACCATCCTCATATCTGGGCTGTTTGGCCGGGAGGCGCTCTGGGATGTCTATCAGTATCTCAAGCAGTCCTGGATCAAGCCCGCCAAACGGACCGGCGGCTTTGAGGACGACCTCGATGCTCTCGTTGTGGGTGATGAGCCCATAACGCGAGAGCAGCTCCGGGCCCTCGTTTCCGGCGATACGGAGGTCTTCCACAGCGACCTGTGGCCAGACATGGCCCGCACCTTCGAGGAGGTGGCGGCCCAGCTGCGCGCGCCCAGCACCTATTTCACAGACGCCATGTTGAACTTGGACCAGGTAGCGGCCGGGCTGGAGAACTTCCGGCTGCTGGGCAAGCGGGGCATCAAGGCTGTGCGTGCTCCGCGGCTCCCTTAGCAGTCGGGGGATTGCGCCCGCCGGGCGATCGCGGCGCTGTTCCTCAGTGTCCTAGGACACTAGGCCGGGCTTCTCCCAGTAGCCTCCCGGGTGCAGGGCCGCGAGGATGGCGGCGATGGGATCGGCGCGCATGGCTGGCGGCGCGCTCCGGCCTGTCTACAACAGGCGCAGGGCAATCGCCGCTCTGGAACTGGGCGCCGTAGAGCTTGTTTCAGAACCCTCACCCCCTGTATCCCCCTCTCCCTTGCCAAGGGAGAGGGGGAGGAAACAAATCTGGGGGACACCCCCAGACCCCTGCCAAAGGGGGCGTAGCCCCCTCTGGACTCCCCCTGGAACGGGTTTTGAAACAAGCCGTAGACGCTGTCACAGGGCCGCGCTATACTGGCGCAACGTCGGGGTGAGCAGTCTGCTGGGAGGTGCGCGATGGCGGAGTTGGGGCGTCTCATCACTGCTATGGTTACCCCTTTCGATAGCGCGGGCAAGGTGGACTATCGCCAGGCCCAGCGCCTGGCCCAGGCCCTGATAGCCTCGGGGAGCGACGGGGTGGTTGTCTCCGGGACGACGGGCGAGTCGCCCACCCTCTCCAAAGAAGAGAAGCTGCGGCTCTTCGCCGAGGTGAAGGCCGCCCTGGGAGGGCGCGGCTGCGTCATCGCCGGGACCGGGAGCTACAACACCGCCGAGAGCATCGAGCTGACCAGGGAGGCGGAGGGGCTGGGGGTGGATGGGGCCCTGCTGGTGGTGCCCTACTACAACAAGCCGCCCCAGGAGGGCCTCTACCAGCACTTCAAGGCCATCGCCGGGGCCACGAGCCTGCCTTGCATCCTGTACAACGTGCCCAGCCGCACCAGCCTGAACATGGCGGCGGAGACGGTGCTGCGCCTGAGCAAGGTCGGCAATATCGCGGGGGTGAAGGAGGCCAGCGCCGACTTCGAGCAGATCGCCCGCATCATCGATGGCGCTCCTTCAGGCTTCAAGGTGTGGAGCGGGAACGATGGCGACACCTTCCCGCTGCTGGCCATGGGCGGCTACGGGGTGGTCAGCGTCTCCGCCCACCTGGTGGGGCGCCAGACCAAAGAGATGATGGAGGCGACCCTGCGCGGCGACCTGGCGCGGGCGGCGCCCCTGCACCGGCGGCTGCTGCCCCTGGTGAAGGCGCTGTTCCTGGTCGCCAACCCCATCCCCGTGAAGTACGCCCTCAACCGGGTCGGGTTCAATGTGGGCAGGCCCCGGCTGCCCCTGGTGGAGCCCGACGAGAAGACGGCCGCCGCC
>JACQGV010000204.1 GCA_016199375.1 Chloroflexota bacterium
AGCCTGCTTTGCCGCACGCGGTTCGGCAGGCTCACGACGAACGGCCTGAGAAGGGGCTCCCACCTCCCGTTCGTCCGGAGCCTGTCGGAGGACGGAGTCCGGAAACCCCGCCGGGCGGATATAATCGAGGTCGAGGGTGGAATCATGAAGTACAAGATTGTCCTGCACCGCTCTAAAGAAGGGTTTAGCGTCTCGTGCCCGGGGCTGCCCGGGTGTTGGTCTGAGGGCAAGACCGAGCAAGAGGCTATCGAGAATATTACCGACGCTATCCGGGAGTATCTGGCAGCGATAGCTGCGGCTGTCGAGGGCGGCGATGTGCGCGAGGTGGAAGTGGCTGTCTGACGGCTGTGCCCAGGCTGCCTGGCATCAACCACCTGCAGGCCGTGAGGGCTTTGGAGAGACTGGCTTTCGCGTGGTCCGTCAGGGCAAACATATCGTCATGTCTGACGGTGTGCGGTTTCTCACCATCCCACGCGGTAACCCTATCAACCCTTTCACAATGGCTGGTATTGTGCGTGATGCTGGCCTGACTGTAGCGGAGTTCCGGAAGCTGCTTTGAGCATGTCCTTCCGCGATAAGCTCCTCCAGGCAGCCCGCGCCCGCGATAGCTGGCTGTGCGTGGGACTCGACCCCGATCCCGCCCGGCTGCCCGTCCCCGACGTGGCCGCCTTCAACCGCGCCCTCATCGAGGCCACCGCCGACCTGGTCTGCGCCTACAAGCCCAACCTGGCGTTCTACGAGGCGCTGGGGATGCCGGGGCTGCGGGCGCTGGAGGAGACCATGAAGGCGGTGCCGCCCGACATCCCCATCATCGCAGACGGCAAGCGGGGCGACGTGGGGCCCAGCGCCGGCGCCTACGCCCGCGCTCTCTTCGAGACCTGGGGCTTCGACGCCGCCACCGTGAACCCCTACGGCGGGGGCGATACCGTGGAGCCCTTCTTGCAATACCGCGACAAGGGGGTCTTTGTCTGGTGCCGCTCGTCCAATCCGGGGGCGGGGGATTTCCAGGACCTGGTGCTCGGCCCGCCGGGGGCGACGGGCGGCCAGGCTGCCCCGGCGCCCCTCTACCGGCAGGTGGCGCGACAGGCCGCAGGCTGGGACCGCCACGGCAACGTGGGGCTGGTGGTGGGGGCCACCTACCCGGCGCAACTCAGGGAGCTGCGGCAGCTCTGCCCCCGCCTGGTCTTCCTTGTGCCAGGCGTCGGTCCCCAGGGAGGGGAGGTAGAGGAGGCGGCTGCGGCTGGCAGCGATGACCGGGGCGAGCTGGCCATTATCAGCGCCTCGCGCCAGATCATCTACGCCTCGTCCGGCGGGGACTTCGCCGCGGCGGCCCGGCGGGAGGCCGAGCGGCTGCGCGAGCGCATCAACGCGGGGCGAATGCGGGCCTGAAGGGGCAGGGCCATGGCCGTGATGGAGATCCGCCTGGGCGATGTCTACCGCCTGAAAAAGGCGCACCCCTGCGGTAGCCAGGAGTGGCAGGTGGTGCGGCTGGGCGCTGACATCGGCATCCGCTGCCGGGGGTGCCAGCGGCGCGTCCTGTTGGAGCGCCGCATCTTCGAGCGCCGCGCGGTGGCCCTGGTGTCGCGCGGGCCGCAGGGCGCAGCGGCCGGCGGCGAGCCCCCGGCGTTGTGATGAACCTGTCTGTTCTTCCGCTCGTGGTTCGACAGGCTCACCACGAGCCCTCGCCAGCCTGCCGTCCCGTGCTGGGCTCGCCCTTTCGACAGGCTCAGGACGAGCGGGACATTCCCAGTCTCGCTTGGGATGACTAAGTTTGCTCTGCGGCTCGCAGTAGTGGCCTGACCTGAGGGGCCCCGGCCCGCCTTGACTTTGCCCCTGGGCTGCGGTATGAAGAACCCAAGGGCGCTAAGGAGGCAAGCCGTGACGACCTCAGCCTATGTCCTGGTGGAGACCGCCGTGGGCAAGACCAAGGATGTGGCTCGTTCGCTGCGCGCCAGCTCCGGCATCAAGCGGGTGGATGTGGTGACGGGGCCCTACGACCTGGTCGTCCAGGTGGAGGGCGAGAGCGTCAACGCCATCGGGGAGCTGGTCACGGGCCAGATCCACTCCGTTCCGGGCATAGACAGGACGGTGACGCTCATCGCCGTGCAAATCTAGCCAGGGAGCAAACCCAAGCCCAAAGAGGAGGGCACCCGGGGGGCCCTCCTCTTGCCGTCAGCGCAACCAGACGGGGGCTAGCGACGCTTGGTCCAGTCGGACGTCGTCCGGCTGGGCCGGCCATTCGCCTGGCCGGGATGGCTCCGGCGCAAGAAAGCCGGGACCCGCAGGTTCTCGTCCTCGTCCGCGGGCGGGCGCTCCCAATTGCGGCGGTACTCCGGGCTGGCCTCCTGGGCTTCCTTGGAGGCGCCGTCGATCTTGGTGGCGACCATGGTGAAGTCCACATCCTTCCCCAGGGCGGGGTCAATGTGCATCCCGAAGAAGATCTGGGCCTCGTGGTCCACCTCATCGGCCACCAGTTGGCCGGCCTCGTTGACCTCGGCCAGGGTGAGGTCGGGGCCGCCGACGACGGTGAAGAGGACCCCGCGGGCGCCGGCGATGGAGACGTCGAGCAGGGGGTTGGCGATGGCGTGGCGGGCGGCGTCAATGGTGCGGCTGGGCCCGCTGCCGTGGCCGATGGCCATCATGCCCGTGCCGGCCTCGGTCATGATGGCGCGCAGGTCGGCGAAGTCCACGTTGATATCGCCGGGCTCGTTGATGATGCGAGCGATGGCCAGGATGGCGCGCCCGACCACGGCGTCGGCCATCGAGAACGCCTCCTGCATCGAGGTCTTCTTGTCGGACAAGGCATTGAGCCGCTCGTTGTTGATGACCACGAGGGTGTCCACCTTGTCCTTCAGGGCCGCGATGCCGGAGGTGGCGGTAGCCATCCGCAGCGCGCCTTCGAAAGCGAAGGGCGTTGTGACCACCCCGACCGTCAGGGCGCCACAGTCCTTGGCGATCTGGGCCACGACAGGCGCGGCGCCGGTGCCGGTGCCGCCGCCCATGCCAGCCGTGATGAAGACCAGGTCCGCGCCCTTAAGCTTCTCCATGAGGACCGTGCGACTCTCGTCGGCGGCGGCGGCGCCCTTCTGGGCGTTGCCCCCCGCCCCCAGCCCGCGAGTGAGCTTGTCGCCGATGCGGACGGTGGTGACATTCTGCGCCCGGCCCAGGGCGACGGCGTCGGTGTTGGCCATGATGTACTCCACGCCCCGGACCTGCTCGTTCAGCATCCGCGCTACGGCGTTGCCACCGCCACCGCCGACGCCGATGACCCGGATTTCGACCAATCCAATCGGTCCCGCCTGCTGCGCTGATTCCATTGAACCCTCCCTGTCCTTACAACGACACCCGCCCGAGTCCCGCGCGGCCCCGCCCCCAGGGGCCCCTTCCGGCGCCAGCACCCCGCCGGGGAGTTCTGTATACCCAGGCGTTATCGGAATAGTTTAGGAAGAATTTTAGACTCTGCCATTATACCCCTGTACCGCCGAATTGCAAGCCCCCAGTTTGCACGCCTCCCCTCCGGGTTGGCACTTCAATTTCGCGGCCCGCAGGCTTATAATGGCCCCGCTCTCAGAGGGTGCCTCGTTTTGTCTGGGGCAAGGAGGGGTTATGGAGTTCCGTTTCTCAGTGCAAGAGGAAGCCTTCCGCAAAGAGGTGCAGCGATTCTTCAAGGCG
>JACQGV010000211.1 GCA_016199375.1 Chloroflexota bacterium
ATCCCCTATCCGGAGCGCGCCACGCCCCAGATGAAGCTCTGGGAACGGGAGTAGGGCCGCCGAGCGCCCTGCTCTCACCAGGACCGCTTCTGAACTTGGGCACGGCTACTAGTGCAGGCTGCCTAGCTAGGTGATGCATTTGCATCATGCAGCCGATAGCTCCTCTTGATAACGTTCATAGAAGTGACCTATGGGCCTAATCTTGGGTGGGTGTCGCACGATGCTCGAAGTGTTGATCTACGGACGGGGTGGACAGGGGAACGTGACGGCCGCCGAGATCCTGGCCGGGGCCGCCTTCGAGGACGGCCTGTACTCTCAGGGCTACCCTTTCTTCGGGTCGGAGCGCATGGGCTCTCCGGTTCAGGCCTATGTCCGTCTTGACCAGCAGCCTATCCGCCTGCGCTCCCAGATTCGCCATCCCGACATTCTCCTTATCCAGGACGAGACGCTGGCGACCGATGTGAACATCCTGGGTGCGGTGAAGGCCGGGGGGACCATCATCGCCAACACGCGCAAGCGCCCCGAGGAGCTGCAAGCCCTGACGCCGGCCCGCGTCTGGACGCTACCTGCCCTTCAGATTGCCATGGACGTGATCGGCCGGCCCAACACCAACGTGGTCATGCTGGGCGCCTTTGCGGCCATCACCGGCGCCGTGAGCCTGGAGGCCATCCAGCGCGCCGCGCGGCGCCGCTTCCCGGGGGCCGTCGGCGAGCGCAACTGCGAGGCAGCCCGCCGGGCCTACGAGCTGGCCCTGACGGAAAGGAAAGGCCATGAAGCTGATACCAGGATTGGTGGCGCTGCCCGGCACTAGCCGGGCCAACAAGACCGGTAGCTGGCGCATCGAGCGCCCGCTCTTCTTGCACCAGAAGTGCAACGGCTGTCGCCTCTGCGACTGGTGCTGCCCCGAGGGCATTGTCTCCGGCCAGGGCAAGCTCTTCGACTGCGACTTCGACTACTGCAAGGGCTGCGGCATCTGCGCCGAGGTCTGTCCTGTGGACGATATCGTCATGCAGGTTGAGGAAAGATAATGGCTACCCTTATGGACCGGGTCATCACCAGCAAGGCCGCCGTCCTGGAGGGCTCCCGGGCCATCGCCGAGGCTGTGCGGCTCTGCCGGCCCCAGGTCATCTCGGCCTATCCCATAACTCCCCAGACTCACGTTGTCGAGGCCCTGGCCCAGATGGTCGCCGACGGCGCCCTCAAGGCGGAGTTTGTCAACGTGGAGAGCGAGCACTCGGCGGCCTCCGTGGTGCTGGGGGCCAGCGCCACCGGGGCCCGGGTCTACACCGCCAGCAGCTCCCAGGGCATCGCTCTCATGAGCGAGGTGCTCTTCAACATCGCGGGCCTGCGGCTGCCGGTGGTCCTCACCTGCGCCAACCGCGCCCTCTCCTCGCCTCTGAACATCTGGAACGACCAGCAGGACTCCCTCTCGGTCCGGGACGCGGGCTGGGTCCAGCTCTACGTCGAGGACAACCAGGAGGCGGTGGACACCCACCTCCAGGCTTATGCCATCGCCGAGGACCGGCGGGTCCTGCTGCCGACCATGGTCTGCGCCGACGGCTTCCTGCTGACCCACACCTATGAGCCGGTCATTGTACCGACTCAAGAGGAGGTGGACGCCTTCCTCCCGCCCTACCGGCCCCAGCACTATCTGACCCCAGATAAGCCGCTGACCATGGGCGCCTTCGCCGACCCCGAGTACTACATGGAGAGCCGCTACCTGCTCGACCGGGCCCTGGAGCGCTCCCAGGCCGTCATCGAGGACGCGGCGCAGCGCTTCAACCGGGCGTTTGGACGCCACTACGGGGGCCTGCTGGATACCCTTCACATGGAGGGGGCGCGGACCGCCGTGGTGGCCATGGGCTCGGTGGTGGCAACCCTGCGGGACGTGGTCAGCGGGCTGCGGGACGACGGCCACGCGGTGGGGCTGGTGAAGGTGCGCTCCTTCCGGCCCTTCCCCAAGGACGCCCTGCGCTCCGCCCTGCGGGACGTGGACCGGGTGCTAGTCCTGGAGCGGGCCCTCTCTCCCGGCGGCGTCGGCATCCTGGCGGCCGAGGTGCGGGCCGTGCTGCAAGGGCAGCCGCGCCAGCCGGCGGTCAGCGCCTTCGTGGCCGGCCTGGGAGGCCGCGATATCCCGGTCGAGACCTTGCAGGCCCTCATCGCCCGGGCCCAGGATGAGGCGGTGGAACAGGGCTTCGCAGACCTGAAGGCGGAGCTGGTGGAGGAGGGGGATGAAGACGAGAGTTGAACCCGCCCCGGAGCTGCTGTCTCCGGGCCACACCGCCTGCCGGGGCTGCGGGCTGCTGGTGGCCGCCCGGCTGGCCCTCCAGGCCGCTGGGCCCCGGGTCATCGTCGCCAACGCCACCGGCTGTCTGGAGATCACCACCTCCAAGTTCCCCCAGTCGTCCTGGAACGTGCCCTGGATTCACTCCCTCTTCGAGAACACGGCGGCCGTGGCCTCAGGCGTCGAGGCGGCGCTCAAGGCCCTGGGACGCCAGGCCGAGGCCAGGGTCATCGCCCAGGCCGGTGACGGCGGCACCGCCGACATCGGCCTCCAATCCCTGAGCGGCATGCTGGAGCGGGGCCACGACGTCCTCTACATCTGCTACGACAACGAGGCCTACATGAATACGGGCATCCAGCGCAGCAGCCTGACGCCTCTGGGCGCCCGCACCTCCACCACGCCCCCGGGGGCCCTTTCCTGGGGGGAGGTCAGGACCAAGAAGGACATGCCGGCCATCGCCGCCGCCCACGGCATACCCTACGTCGCCACCGCGTCCATCGCCTACCCGCCGGACCTGGTGAAGAAGGTCAAGCGGGCCCTGGGCATCCGCGGGCCCAAGTACCTCCAGGTCCATAGCTCCTGCCCCCTGGGCTGGGGCCACGACTCGTCCCTGAGCATCCGGGTGGCGCGCCTGGCCGTCCAGACCGGCCTCTACCCCCTCTACGAGGTGATCAACGGGCAGTTGACCAACGTGAAGAGGCTCAGCTACCGGTCGCCGGTGGCCGCATACCTGAAGCCTCAGCGACGCTTCGAGCACCTCTTCAAGCCCGGCGGCGAGGCCCTGCTGGCCCAGGTCCAGGCCCTGGCCAATGCCAATGCGGCGAAGTACGGCTTCCCGCCGGTAACGGAAGGAGCAGAGGCAGAGGACTCGGACTAGAGGGTCATCCGAGGCCGGCGCGCGATTCCATGCTGAAAGAGAAGGCAGGCCGCGGCTGGCTGCTGGTCTTGCTCGCCGCGCTCGGTGTGGCGGCGCTGGCGGCGGGAGGTGTGGCGGGCTGTGCGCGGGCCCCGAGCCCCCAGGCGGCGCGTCCGGCCAGGGAGGTGGCCTGGCCTGAATACGTTCGCCAGGGGCAGCCCTTGGTCCAGGAAACCTACCGGTTCGCCCTGGCGCACCCCGAGGTCCTGCAGTACATGCCCTGCTCGTGCGGCTGCGTCGGATCGGGGCACAAGAGCAACCTGGACTGCTTCATCAAGGACTCCCGATCCGCCAGCGGCGGCGTAGTGTTTGATCCCCACGCCGCCGGCTGAGCGACCTGTTTACTGATAGCGCGTGACGCTAAGAAGCTGACGGAGGAGGGCCAGGGCCTGCGCGAGGTGCGGCGCTACCTAGACGCCCGCTACGGCAAGCTCGGCCCCACCACAGATACGCCGCTGCCTCCCTGACGAGGCAGCGGAGCCCCAGCGGTAGGCGGACAGTGGGAGCGGGAGGTGGAGACCATGTCTGGGCACGAAGAGGCGTATCGAGAACTCGCCGGACGGTTCGGCTATGCTGACTCGCCGCAGCTGCGCCGCGTCTTGGAGTATCTCATCAACCCCCTCCAGGCCCGGCTCTTCGCCCGGCTGCCGGCCGCGCCGGAGGAGCTGGCCCAGCAGTTCGGTCTGCCGGTGGAGCAGGTCAAACGGGAGCTGGACGATGGCTTCCTGAAGGGGCTGCTCTTCCCGCGTAACTTCCAGACCCGGGAGAGCTACCGCTTCGCCCGCAATATGGTGCAGCTCCACGATGCTACCCAGTCCATTCTGAAGATGGACCCGGCCGCCAACCGCGAGCTCTTCCAGGTCTGGGAGGACTTCTGCCGCAATGGCGGCTATGACCGCGACTATGCCCTGACCTACCTGCAACACCCGCAGCCCCGCTCCCGGATCGTGCCTGCCTACCTGGCGATCAAGGACAACCCCAATCTGCTGCCGGACGAGGATATCCGGATGCTGCTGAAGGCCCAGCGGCTGATTGCGGTGGTCTCCTGCTCCTGCCGCAAGCGGGCCCTGGCGATGGGCCGCGAGTGCGAGAAGTCCGTGGACGGGAACTGCTTCCTCTTCGGCCGCGGGGCGGAGTATGCCCTCAGCCGCGACTCTGGCCGCGCGCTCTCCTACGAGGAGACCCTCAAGATCATCGAGCAGAACGAGGAGGACGGCCTGATCCACTCCTGGCCCAACTCCCGGGTTCTCCAGGTGGGCACCCTCTGTAGCTGTTGCTACGACTGCTGCGTGGACTGGGAGCGGCTGACCAAGAACGGGGTGGATATCGGCCGGCGCTGGGCCAAGAGCCGCTATCAGGCGACGGTGGACTTGGAGAAGTGCGACGGCTGCCAGATCTGCGTGGAGCGCTGCCAGTTCGACGCCGTCGAGATGGTCAAGGTGCCGGGCTCCAAGAAGCTGAAGGCCGAGGTGGACGCCGAGAAGTGCTTCGGCTGCGGGGTCTGCTTCCTCAAGTGCGAGCCCCAGGCCATCGCTATGGATTGCGTGCGGCCTCCGGAGCACATACCGGCTGTCCAGGCTGCCCCAGCGTCCTAGCAGGCCCCAGGCAGGCGGCGCTGGCGCGGGCGGCCGCCTTGCCCCTGGACCATACCCTTGAAAGCGGGCCCTGCGCGGCTGCGCTGTTGACGGCCTGCAATAGGAATTGTTACAGTATTCACAAATATCGCGAGCGGTTTGGGGCAAGCGCTAGTCAGATAGGCCCGCGTCGGAATGAGCCTTCTCCCACGAGTCTCGCCAGCTACCTACACTCCGACTTGCCTCCAGCGCCTCCCGCTCAAGGACGCACCTCGCGCTGCCAGGAAGGGGCGTTCCAGCTTAGGTGAGTAGCGAGCTGCGTCAAAGTCAGGCCAGCGTGCGCGCCGCGCGACCGAAGGGGGCACAGCATGCGGTTGTCATTCCTGCCCAGAGAAGAGAAGTTCTTTTCCCTCCTCTACCAGAGCTGCGTGAACCTGCAGAAAGCAGCGCGTAAGCTGCAGGACCTGCTGGATAACTACGAGAACATACCGGCGAAGGTCGCCGAGATTCAGGAGTTCGAGCACCGGGGCGACGAGCTGATCCATGAGCTGTTCCTCGCCCTGCACCGGACGTTCGTGACGCCCATTGACCGCGAGGACATAGCTGCCCTCGCCGAGCGTCTGGACGATTTTATTGACGCTATCGAGGAGGCCGCTATCTACCTGCTGGAGTACAAGGTTGAGCGACCCACGGAGTACTCCAAGCAGTTGGCAGAAATCGTGGTCAAGTGCGCCGACGAGCTGGAGAAGGCGACGGCCAAACTCCACTATCGGGGGGCCAGGCTCAAGGAAATCCTACCCCACGCGGTGGAGCTCAACCGCCTGGAGAACGAGGCGGACAAGGTGGTCGGCGTGGCTATGGGCGACCTCTTCAACAGCGGCAGAGACGCTATCTACATCTTGAAATGGCGCGACATCTACAACGACCTGGAAGGGGCCACGGACCGGGCGGAGGACGCGGCCAACGTGCTGGAGGCCATCGTCCTCAAGCACGCGTAAGGGGGCGCGCTGGAAGGGGGGCAACCCTGCCGTCTAACATCGAGACCTCGCTGGGCTTCCTCGTCATCGTCATTGCGGTGGCGGTCATCTTTGACTTCGCCAACGGCTTCAACGACGCCGCCAACGCCATCGCCACCGTTGTCTCCACCCGCGTCCTAACTCCTGTGGTCGCCGTCCTGATGGCCGCGTCTCTGAACTTCGCGGGCGCGTTCTCAGGGACCGCCGTCGCCAAGGTGGTAGGCGCCGGTGTCGTAGCCTCAGACGCCATTACTCTGACCACCGTCGCCGCCGGGGTGGCGGCCGCCGCCGTCTGGGTCATACTGGCTACCCGGGTGGGTTTGCCCATAAGCGGCAGCCACAGCCTTGTTGCGGGTGTGGCGGGGGCGGGTGTAGCCACCGGCGGCTTCGACGCGCTCGTATCCAGCGGGGTCACGAAGATCCTGCTGGGGCTGGCGCTGGCGCCAGTCGTGGGATTTGTGGGAGGCTACGTGCTCATGCTGGGCCTCTACTGGCTGTTCCGCCGCACCAGCCCGGCAGCGGTCAGCGGCCTCTTTGGGCGCCTTCAGATGGTCTCCGCGGCGGCCATGGCCTTCAGCCACGGCTCCAACGACGCACAGAAGACTATGGGCGTCATCGCCCTGGCGCTGGCCACCCACTACAAGTGGGCCCAGGCTGGAATACCCTTTCACATCCCCGTTTGGGTCATTCTCCTCTCTGGCACAGTAATGGCACTGGGCACCTACGCCGGGGGGTGGAACGTGGTGCGCACCCTGGGCGTGCGTATCGTCCAGATGCGGCCGGTCAACGGCTTCGCTGCCGAAAGCGCCGCCGCTTCCGTTATCGAATCGGCCTCACGCCTTGGCTTCCCGCTTAGCACCACCCACGTCATCACCTCTACCATCATGGGACAGGGCTCCACCAGGCGGCTTTCGGCGGTGCGGTGGGGCGTGGCGCGGGGCATCGTGATCGCCTGGATTGTCACCTTCCCGTTCTGTGCCTTGCTGGGGGCGGGGCTCTTCAAGCTCCTGGATATTCTGATCTAGCCCGGCCGCCTATCTCCGGCGCTCTCCCCAGCCTGGTTGACGAATACTGGGTGTGTCGCTACCATTTCCCTCATCGGAGAGGAGAGCTAGACCTTTGAGGAGGAGCCCATGAGCAGACGCCGGATGCCGCTCTTGGCGCCGGGGGCCGTAGCGCTGGCCCTGCTGGTGGCCTGCGGCGGCGCCGCCGCGCCCACCGCCACGCCCACCCGGCCGGCGGCCGCCCCCACTACGGCGCCCGCCGCCCCCACTGCGGCCGCGCAGCCCAGCCCCACGCCGCTTCCCGGCGCCGGCGCCGTCCCCACGCCGGCCCCCACGCCCACCAAGGCCGTCGCCAAGACCCGCGGCCGGGTGGTGATAGCATCCTCCACCTACGCCGATTTCGAGCCCGACATCACCAAGTTCCGCTCGGGCAACACCCGCCCCTTGGTCCTGAACATCAACGACACCCTGGTGGGCCGCAATGAGGAGGGCAAGTGGTATGGCCTGCTCTCCGAGTCCTGGACCGCGGCCCCTGACAAGTGGACGTTCAAGATCAAGAAGGGGGTCAAGTTCCACGACGGCAC
>JACQGV010000201.1 GCA_016199375.1 Chloroflexota bacterium
CAATAGTGGAGCTCATGGCGTGTGAAGACTTCGCGTTCGCACCGCCAGGGCAGGCTGGTGATTACGCCATGGCCGGTGTGTTTGACTTGGAAGGCCAGTTGCCTACGAACCCCAACGGTGGGCTCAAAGCTTTCGGCCACGGTGGGCCGTCCTCCGGCCTACACAAGATCTACGAGGTGTACAAGCAGCTCCAGGGCAAATGCGGACCGCGTCAGGTAGAGAATGCCACCCTGGGGATGACCCACGACCAAGGGGGCATCCTCCACATCTACGCCAGCGTCGTGACCATCCTCGGCACCCGGGGTTGAGCCACCGTGGCTCCACAGTGGCTGTACCCCAAGGAAAGGTAGCCCTCCATGAGCAGCCTACTACAAGGTGTGAATGTCTTGGACATGACCCACGCTGTGGCCGGCCCCACTGGCACCCAGCTTCTGGGGGACATGGGCGCCGATGTGATAAAGGTGGAGCCGCCCGGCGGCGACCGGGTGCGGAAGATGAACCCGGCGATAGACGACTCCTCCAGCTATGGTTTTTGTGGCCTCAACCGCAACAAGCGCAGCATCGTTGTTGACCTCAAGAGTGAAGAGGGACTCAAGGTCATGTACTGCCTGGCCCGGCGGGCCGATGTCTTCGTTCACAACTCCCGGCCGGGGGCGGTGGAGACACTGAAGCTCTCTTACCCGGATCTAAGCGCCATCAATCCGCGTATCATTTACGCCTCGATCTCTGGCTACGGCGTGAAAGGCCCTCTGAGCCACATCGGCGGTCAGGACCTGCAACAGCAGGCTTTCGGAGGCCTGGTCAGCGTCACCGGCTATGCGAGCGATTCCCTGCCAAGCACCCCGGCTGGCGTAGGCCTCACAGACCACGTAGCAGGCATTCTGCTGGCCCTCGGTGTTGCAGTCGCCCTCTACAACAGGGAAAAGACTGGCCGGGGCCAGGAGCTCAGCACGTCGCTCCTGCACGCGGTGTTGGCCCTCCAGATGGAGGCCATCGTGCGCTTCCTGGGGGCTGGTCGGCTCCCGGGGAAGGCAGGCAACGGCCACCCCTTCACCCCACCTCCTTACGGAGTTTGGAAGGCCGCGGACGGCAAGGAGTTCGCCTTCTCAGGCGCCAGCGACGAGGCGTGGCCTGAGATTTGCACTATCATAGGTCGGCCCGAATTAGCCCAGGACCGCCGGTTCGCCCACACGCCCGATCGGGTGGAGCACAAACAGGAGCTGTTCAACATCCTGCGGGAGGTCTTCACCACTAGGGCACGGGAGGAGTGGGTCCGGCAGTTCAGGGCGCTCGGGCTGCTCGCCACGGACGTTCTAAGCTACGAGGAGATGTGCGCCCACCCTCAAATTGCCGAGAACCACATGGTAGTGGAAGTCCCCCATCCAACAGTTGGTACGGCTAAGGGGGTTGGGCTTCCCATCACCTTTGGCGACGGAGGGAGCCCGGCGCTGCGCCGAGCACCGCTGCTCGGTGAGCATACCAGCGAAGTCCTTGCCGAGGCTGGATACGGCGAGGAAGAGAGAGCGGCCCTCTACAGCAGCGGGGCAGTCGCGTAGGTCGGGGAAAGACGCCGCTCGGCAGACAGCCTGAGGCCGCATCCCGCTATTACAGCGGCCTCACCAGCGGAACGGTACCTATGTACTGCTCCCTATCCAGCTGGGCATACCGCGAGTCGCTCAAACTGAGCAGGCCCTTGAAGACATACTCGTTGTGCTCGCCCAGGGTAGGTGGGCGGAGGCGAATGGAGCCCGGAGTCCTGGTCATCTTCCAGATGACGCCAGGCAGGGGGTAGGTGCCCATATCCGGGTGTTCCACCGGCTGGAAGAAGCCCCGCGTCGAGAAGTGCGGGTCGCGGTAGACCTCGCTGTTGTCCAGCACGGCTCCCGCCGGCACTCCCACCTCCTCCAGTCGCCGCATCGCTTCGTAATGGTCTATCTCACGGGTCCAAGACTCCACCAGCCGGTCCAGCTCGGCGCGGTTCCGGCAGCGGCTCTCCCGGTCGGCAAAGCGGGGGTCAGCGGCGAGCGCGGGCCTGCCCATGGCTTGGCACAGCGCCCTCCACTCTTTCTCCGTAGCAACGCTTATCGCCACCCAGCGGTCCTCTCCAGCGCACCGGTAGCACCCATGGGGCGCCATCGCGGAGTGCGCGTTGCCCATGGGCTGGTGCACCTGGCCGTTCATGGTATAGTCCATGATCGCCTCGCCGACGTGGGGCATGAAGGTCTCGCAGCCCGAGGTGTCAATAAACTGTCCCTTGCCCACCTTGCGGAGGCGGAACAACGCAGTAAGAACGGCAAAGGCCCCCGTCACCGAGTTGACCGAGTCCAGGTGGGTGCTGTGGCTCACCTCTGTCGGGTCCGCGTCGGGGTAATTCCTCAACCACAGGTGGCCCGCTGCCGCGTCCATCGAGCCGCCCATGGACACGTGGGTGGCGTAGGGCCCGGTGGCGCCAAACCCGCACGACGCCAGCATGACGATGTCCGGCTTGACCTCCCGCAGCCGCGCGTAGCTGATCCCCAACTTCTCAGGGACGCCGGTTACCATGTTGGTGCACACTACATCACTGAGACGGACCAGCTCTTTGAACAGGGTCAGCCCCAGCGGGCGGGAGAGGTCGAGGGTGGCGCTCAGCTTGTTGCGGCTGCAGACGATGAAGGTGAGGCAGATGTTCCAGGGCCTCGGGCCGGGGCTCTTGTTTGGATACGACGGCGTGCCGGGTGGTGGCTGCGCTGGCCCGCGAGTATTGTCCAGGCGCTGGATCGCCTCGATCTTGATCACCTCGGCGCCGAGGTCAGCCAGCAGTGTGGGGGACCAGGGGCCGGCCCAGCCCTCGGCCAGCTCCAGAACCCTGATTCCCTCCAGAGGCAGCTTGTTTGCTCCCATACTCACGCCGGCTAGATCACGCCTTCCTTGCGCAGCCCTGCCAGGTCTCTCTGGCCGAGGCCGAGCAAGCCACCGTATACCTCTTCGTTGTGCTGGCCGAGGGCTGGGGCCGGGCGACTTACCTGCCAGGGCGTCTCGGAGAGCTTGAAGGGCGCTCCGGGATACACAAGGTGGCCCGCCACCGGGTGTTCCAGCCCTACGAAAAAGCCTCGGGCCCGATAGTGCGGGTCATTGAGGAGGTCCTCCGTGGTGTTCACGGGGGCCAGCGGGAAGCGGGCCTCCCGAGCGGCGCGGAACACCTCCTCGCGGGTGTGGTCCAGGAGCCATGAGTGCCAGAAGGCGTCCAGCTCTTCGCGGTTTTGCTCCCGCGCCTGTAAGGTGCTGAATCTCGGGTCTTCCGCCAGCTCCGGCATGCCCATCATCCGGTACACCCGGGGCCACCAGGACTCGCCCCGACCGCCGCCCTGGACTCCCACGAATCCGTCCTGGCACCTGTAGGCACCGCTCAGGTAGGTGGGCAGCACCTGGTGCCCGGCGCGCCTGGCAACCTCCCCCGTGTATAGGTAGCTGGTGGTCATGCGCTCCACGGACCCCAGGACGGCCTCGGCGATGGATATGTCCACATGCTGCCCGACGCCATCGAACACCGAAGCGAAGGCGGCTCCCAGGGCGGCGACCGCAGCCGTCACGCCCGCGAAGTACAGGGCGGTGTTCTCGGCGTACTTGAGGGGCTCGCGGTCAGGATGGCCTTTGGAGTACATGGGTGAGGCCAGGGCCTGGATGACAAGGTCGGTGGCCTTGTAGTCCCGGTACGGGCCCGTCTGCCCAAAGTTGGAGATGGATACCAGGACCAGTCGTTGGTTTAGCGCCTCCAACGTTGCGTACGACAGGCCGAGGCGGGCCATGGTTCCCGGCATGAAGCTCTCAACCACCAGGTCGGCCCGCTCCGCCAGGCGCTTGAAGCTACCCCTGCCGGCAGCAGTCTTGAGGTTGAGGGTGATGCCGCGCTTGTTGGTGTTGAGGTGCAGGAAGAGACCGCTTTTCTCAGGGTTCGGGTCATCACCCGGGAAGGGGCCGTAGCGTCGGGCGACGTCGCCGTGGCCAGGGCGCTCGATCTTGATGACGTCGGCGCCGTAGTCAGCCAGGAGCTTGGTGCAGAACGGCCCTGCGATGCCCTGCGTTAGGTCAAGCACGCGCAGGCCCTCTAGCGCTGTTTCAGCCACCCGCCGACGCTCCTCTTTGAACCGACCACACTTCCCACACGTTTGGCAGCCACATCGTCAGGTGGGCTATCAGCTCACTTCAGCTCTATCGTATGCAGCCAAGTGAGGTATGGGTTGCCAGGGCCTGGCACGTAGCTCTTGACACGGTTGCCGACGCCGTAGACCGCGTGGGTGTAAAGCAACGGGATGTGGGCCATTTCGTCCCTTGCGATCTTGTCGGCCCGCCGAGCGTACTCCACGCGCTTCGCCAGGTCTATCTGTTTCCGGCCTTCCGCGATAATGCGGTCCACTTCCTCACTGCAGTAGGCGCTGGGCCATGAGTCGCACTGATGGACAGTGCGCTGGTAGCTCAGTGGGTCGCGTATGTAGCCCGGCACTCCCAGCTGTACCAGGGGCTGGGTCTTGTGGGCGCGGTATGTCCCGTAGTGCGCGACTCTCTCTGTGGGGAATAGTGGAGCTTTCACGCCGACCTTTTCCCAGTACCCCTGGAGCGCCTCCATCACGGGCCGCAGTTCTACGGCGATATACTGGAAGCCCAACTCGAGCTTGTCGTAGCCGGCTTCCTTGAGCAGTTGCCTCGCCTTGTCCGGGTTATACTCTGGACAGGGAAGATTGGACTCCCAGGCGGCATGGTAAGGGAAGGCCCCCTCCTGCGGACAGGCGTCGCCGGCGCCCAGGAGTATCTTGTCCACCAGGGCCTGGCGATCCAGCGCAAGACTCAGCGCGCGGCGGACCCGGACATCATTCAACGGCGAGGGGCCGCTGGCCTTGACCTCTGGCCACCAGATGTTGAAGCTTATCAAGTAGGTGTACGCGTACTTGTTATACAGAACCCTGATGTTCGGGTCCCGGCCTAACTCGACCACCGGCGGTCCCTCCATGTAGTCTGCGATGTCGACTTCGCCGGTTCGGAGCATCGCGACGCGAGTGCTCTGCTCCGGGGCCATGAGCTGCACCATTTCGGCCACCCTGGCAGCCCGGGCTTTATCGTAGTAGCTCTCGAAGGCCTGGAAGACGAACCTCTCGGCCCGGACATGCTTCACCAGCTTGAAGGGGCCCGTGCCGATGGGCTTCTCGATGTACTCCTTTTCCCCCACCTGGGCCAGGTACTTGGGCGGACTGGCGCATATGGCACCGACGGTGTCGGGAAAGAAGTCCGAGTAGTTCAGGTTGAATGCGATGGCAAGGTCACCGAGGACCTCCGCATTCTTGACCATCCGGGGAAGCTCGCCTGGGCTCAGGCTCTCGGGGCCCACCTTCCGCTCATAGCCCAGCTTCCACGCCGCCGCGTCGACCGGCTCGCCGTTGTGGAACTTGACCCCGCCCCTCAGCTTGAACTCCCATCGAGTGCCGTCAGTGGTCTTCCAGGACTCCGCTATCTGGGGCTCCACCTCGCCGGCAGCTCCCCACTGCACCAGCTTGTCGTGGATGGGCTCGATCTGGGGCACATCCGCGCCGGCCCGGGTCGTGATGCAGTCCTTGTCCTCGTTGCCCAATGAACTGCGGGCCATGATGACCTTGCCCCTCGGGCCCGCCGCTGGCACCGGCGTGGGATTCAGTGCAGCAGCGGGCGCTCTTGTTGAGGTCGGTGCGGGCGCGGGGACCCTGGCCGCCGTCGTAGGCGTTGCGGTGGCCACGGGCGCAGGCGCCGCAGGCCGTGCCGTGGCCGTAGGAGCGGCCGCCGGTGCGCATGCGGCCAGAGCAAGAGCCCCCGCAACCAGAAGGGTCATACCTGTGCAAGTCCGGCTTTCCACGGGCGCTACCTCCTATGTGCCTACGGCATGCCCATATCGCCTAGGTTGAGAAAGACCCGACGCCAGAGGCGCAGCGCTCGCGTCAGTCCCTGGTGGTGAAGACGTTGACCAGGCTGACGTACATACCGGGCTGGCCTCCCTGCTCGTGGGTCATCGCCACGGACGCGTTTTGAACCTGCCGGTCACCACATTTGCCTTGCAGCTGCTTGTAGGCCTCGTAGATCTTCGCGGGCGTGGACCCGGCGTGCCCAAAGGACTTCAGACCACCATTGGGGCTCACCGGCAGCTCGCCTTCCATATCGAACACGCCTGCCTGCACGTACTCCCCGCCTTTGCCGCGGGGGGCAAACCCAAAGTCCTCGTATGCCACCAGCTCCACCACGGTGAAGGCGTCGTGGAGGCAGGCAATATCCAACTCCTTGACGGGCTCTCGGATGCCCGCCATCTCGAAGGCTCGGCGTCCCGCGATCACATTCTCCGGGAAATGGACCCAGTCGTAGGCGGCGTCCATCCTGCCCTGCATCGTGCCGGTGCTCATACCGGTGCCGCGCAGCAGGACGAAGTCGTTGCGGAACTGCCGGGCCAGCTCCGCGCGAGTTATCACCACAGCGGCCGCCCCGTGGGGCATGACGCAGCAATCATGGAGCCCCAGCGGCCAGGAGATCATAGGCGCGCTCATGTAGGCGTCAAGGTCTATCTCTTTGTGCATGTAGGCCAGAGGGTTGCGCACGCCATTGCGATAGTTCTTGATGGCGATGCGGCCCAGGCTGCGCTTCACCGCCTCGTAGCTCAGGCCGTAGTGGTGGGCATAGCGGGTGACAAAGGTGGCGAAGGTGCTGGCGGCGGATTGGTTCCCGAAGCTGACCCACTCGCCGTGGTGCCTGCCGTCCCCGCCCCCGGCGAAAATGCCCCGCTCGGGATGCTGGCCCTCGGAATGGGCAGTTACTCCCGCCGCCAGCGCCAGGTCGTACATGCCCGAGGCCACGGCAAAGGCGGCATTGCGAAAGGCGTCGCCGCCCGTGGCGCACCAGGCGTTCACCTGAGTGACGGGTACAAAGTCGAGCTTCAGGCTGCGTCCCAACAGGAAGCCCCCTTCCGTCCCACCACCCAGCCACGCCGCCTGGACGTCCCCTGTACCTATACCGGCATCACCCAGGGCCTCGAAGCAGGCATCCACCAAAAGGTCGTCGGCGTCCTTGTCGTAGTAGTCGCGGAAGGGCGTGCACCCCGCCCCGATAATCGCCACCTTGTTTCTTACGCCTTCCATAGCCCCTTCCCTCTTCCGAACTGCCGGCATCTCGGCTCAGATGCCGAAATGCTGCTGATAGCTTCATGGTATGCCGGGTGTCAAGTCCGCGACGGCCTGAGGCGTGGGAGCCATCAGAGCGACCATCCCTAGCTGGCCGAGCGAAGTACCGGTAGCTCCCGCTAATGGCAGTCGCCACGGCGGACACGGGGGACCTGTTTTACCAGCAGGCGTATACGTCACGCATACGCCTGGGCCGCGGCAGGTGCCGCCAGGGCCAATCCAAAACGCTCTCGAAAAGTGAGCCTGGAGGCAGGCCAATAAGGTAGGCGCTTCAGTAACGATTCCCTTACGCTTCCAGGTAGGTTTTGGAGACGCCGGGCTCCACCAGGGGCTTGAGCTCCCTGGGCTTCTTCCGGTTCCGGATGGCGTCGAAGTAGCAGTACTCCAGGCAGAAGCCACAGGAGTCGCAG
>JACQGV010000205.1 GCA_016199375.1 Chloroflexota bacterium
AGGGGACACCCCCTTCGACAGGCTCAGGGCAGGCTCTAGAACCCCGGGCAAGGGGGCCTGGCCCCCTTGCCAATCCCCCCAGGACTTGTTCAACAAATCTCAGGAACAGGGCACTAGTTGATGACGCCCTGAGCGATGAAGTCGGCGTATTCTGCGTCCGCCAGGCCCAGGACCTCCAGGAAGACGTAGCTGTTGTGTTCCCCCAGCTTCGGCGAGGGCCGGCGCAGGCGGGCGGGGGTCTTCGACAGCTGGAAAGCCGGCCCCTCGAAAGTGAACTTGCGGAAGTCTGGGTCCGGCCACTCCCAGAAGTGGCCCCGGTGCTTGAGCTGGGGATCGTCATGGAGGTCCCGCACCGTCTGGGCAACCCCGGCGGCGACGCCGGCCTGCTGCAGGAGCCGCATCGCGTCGGGGGCGGAGCGCTCCTGAGTCCAGGCGGTGATCCTGCTGTCCAGCTCGGCGGCGTTCTCAGCGCGGCCCCCGCAGGTGGCGAAGCGCTCATCTTGGGTCCAGGGCGGGTTGCCCAGCGCCCGGCAGAAGGACTGCCACTCCTCGTCGCTGGCGACGGCGATGGCGCACCAGGCGTCCTGGCCCCGGCAGCGATAGATGCCGTGAGGCGCGTAGCCCGGATGGCGGTGCCCCGAGCGGGCGCGGACCGTTCCGTTCGCCGTGAACTCCAGGATGGCGGTGCCGGTGGCATGGATGGCGCCCTCCAGGCCGGCGCAATCCAGGAACTGCCCTTGGCCGGTCTTCTGACGGTGGGCCAGCGCCCCCACGATGGCCGTGGCCCAGAGCTGGGGCACCCAGTAGTCCGTGAAGGCCAGGGCGGGAGCGAAGGGCTGCCGCTCGGGCCAGCCCGTGAGCTGGTTCAGGCCCCCCATGGCCTGGAGGATGTGGCCGTGGCCCCGGTACTCGCTGTGGGGCCCGCTCTGGCCCATGAGGGACAGGCTGGCGGCGATGATGTCGGGCTTGATCTGCCGTAGCTGGGGATAGCCCAGGCCCAGGCGCTCCATGACACCGCCGCTGAAGCTGTCCGTGACCACGTCGGCGACCCGGAGCAGCCGTTTTATCAGCTCAACGCCCTCCGGGTGCTTCACGTTGATGGAGACGCTCAGCTTGTTGCTGTTGTAGTTGCCGAACTGGGTGCTGCTGTCCTGGTCGGGGGGAGCGCTCCGGTGGGGGCCGGCCCGCCGGCAGACCTCGACCCTCGTCATGGACTCGACCTTGATCACCTCCGCCCCGAAGTCCGCCAGGTGCCGGGTGGTCATGGGGCCGACACCCGCCCAGCAAAAGTCCACCACCCGGACCCCTTCGAGAACGTCCCTGTGCGAGCCCATGGCTTCCTCTCCTGGCAAGGGTGCCGCTAGCGCGGGCCCTGACGCGGCAAAGTCTTGACGAGGCCTCCGCTCCCTATATCACCCCCCGCTGCTCCAGGGAGGCCAGCGCCTCCGCGGACAGGCCCAGCTCGCCGGCGTAGACCTCCCGGTTGTGCTCTCCTGGAAGGGGAGCGCGGCGCTCCACCCGCCACGGGGTCTCGCTGAGTTGGAAGGGAGCGCCGGGGTAGCGGAGCGCCCCGCCCAGCTCGGGGTGCTCCACCGCGCGCAGGAAGCCGCGGGCCGCCAGGTGCGGGTCGGCCGCCAGCTCGCGGGCGGAGTTGACCGGGCCGATGTGGACGCCCCTGCTCTGGCCGGGCTCCACCAGCTCCGCTACGGTGTGCTTGGCGCAGAGGGCGGCGAACAGCTCGTTGAGGCGTCGCTGCTGCTCCGGGCTCCCCTCTTCGCCCCGCAGGAGGAAGCCGTCCCAGCTCGGCTGGAACAGCTCTTCCCCGAGCCCTTCGCTGTTGAGCCAGTCCCGGACGCGGTCCCGCCCGGGCCAGTAGCTCGGCGCCCCCACGACCCAGCCGTCCCTCGCCTTGAAAATGGGGGACAGGTAGGGCGCGCCCGGGAAGACTGAGGTGTACCAGCGCCGGACCGGCACCTGGCCGTCCACCTTGAAGTTCAGGTCCACAGGCTTCATGGCCACCATGACGCATTCCTGGGCCGAGACGTCCACGTGCTGGCCTTCGCCGGTCAGCTCCCGGTAATAGTGGGCCATCATGGTGCCGACGGCGGCCTGGGCTCCCGCCTGATGGTAGGCGACCTCGGAGTTGGTCCAGGCCGGGGGCGTGTCCTCATCGCCGATGACGTAGGCGAGGCCGCCCATGGCGCAGAGGGTCAGGTCGCTGGCCTTGTAGCGGCTGTGGGGCCCGGTCTGGCCGAAGGGAGTGATGGAGGTGAGGATCAGACGCGGAGCGCCCGCGCTGAGGTGCTGGTAGCCGAGGCCCAGGCTGTCCAGATAGCCGGGCGGGAAGCATTCGACCAGGAAGTCGGCCCCCTGGGCGAGGCGCTTGAGGATGTCGCGGCCCTCGGGAGCGGCGATGTCGAGGGTGATGCCGCGCTTGTTGAAGTTGAAGTTGAACCAGTAGAGGCTCTTCTCCGGATCAGGCTGTCCCCCGTAGAAAGGCGCGCGCCGGCGCATGGGATGACCGCCCGGCGGCTCGATGCGGATCACGTCCGCGCCCAGCCCCGCCAGGACCTTGGTGCAGAACACTCCGCTCTCGTCGGTCAGGTCCAGGACCCGACATCCGTCCAGGATCGCCGGCGCGGTGCTCTGCGCTGGCATCGTCATCGCTCTCCGGCCTGGCTGCGGCGCCTGGTCACAAGCTGCGGCCAGAGCTCCGCAAGGCCCGGCTCCCCAGCCACGAGGCAGCTATCGTCGTAACGCTGCACGATAGAGACTAACATCGCCACCGGAGCTGCATTAAGCGACACTGAGATGGTAGTGGCAACCAGGTCTAGTGTCAAGGCCGGCTCAGGTCTGCTGCTCGCGCTGCAACGCGACCTGGGGCCCGTAGGACGGCGTCTCCGCCGTGACCACCTCGACGGTGGGGACGAAGGGCCGGCCGGTCCAGTCCCGGTGCAGCCCCATGGGCGCGGGGTCGAAGATGCGGGGGTCCATCTGCTTGAGGTGGGGCGAGATCGCGGGCCGGAACTCCATGCGTCCCAGCACCTCGCGCTCGAGGTCAATGCCAGGGGCGACCTCCACCAGCTCGATCCCGGTGGCGGTCAGCCGGAAGACCGCCCGCTCGGTCGCGAAGAGCACGTCCTTGCCCATCGCCCAGAAGTCGCGGCCATTGAAGCAGATCTGCTCCACCCGGTTGACGAACCGGGTCACGCTCCCCTCCCGCACGATCCGCAGCCGCCCGCCCTTGGCCTCTACCTGCAGCCCGTTGGCCGTGAAGGGCCCGGAGAAGACGACCTTGCGTGTCTCCTGGGCGATGTCCATGGCGCCGCCGGGGCCTGTCAGGATGCCGCCGAAGTAGTTCAGGTTGTTGTTGCCTTCCTTGTCCACCTGCGCCATCGCCAAGAAGCAGGCGTCCAGGTTGCCGCCGAAGTAGTGGTGGAACAGCGAGATGTAGTCGGGCATGTAGGTGGGGTTG
>JACQGV010000203.1 GCA_016199375.1 Chloroflexota bacterium
GATGCTGGGCAGCGCCCGGGCCGCGACGCGCCAGGCGGCGCGCTTGCCGGTGGTGACGAGCCAGGCCCGGAGCTGGCCGGGGCGACGGAGGGCGGGCAGGTGCTCCAGAAGAGCCAGGAAAACAGTCTGCACGACATCGGCCGCGTCGTCCTCGCGGAGACCAGCCTGGCGGGCGACGGCGTATACAAGGCGTCCATGCCGGGCCACGAGGGCGCGCCAGGCGCCCTCGCTACGGGCGAGGCAGAGCGATACCAGGTAGGCGTCACTGGCTGACGCCAACTCCGAGGGCCAGGACTCAGTCTGTAGTGCCATCCCAGCCAACTCTTCCGGAAGCGCTTCGAGCATCATTATACAGGTATTTGCGCGCATCATTATACATCAGCATGCATGTATTGATAAGCTGCGCCGTTTCGATTCGGTTAAGCTTGTGTTTCGTTGCATTTACGGCGGCGCCTAAGGTACCCAGGCGGGGAGCCGAAGCCCGGATTTTGCCGGCGGGCGCGCCCCGGAGCTACTTGTATTTTTCGGCCCCGCAGCGGCTCTATATTGTGTCACCCAGCATGGGGAGGGACACAGCGATCGTGGCCGAGGTATTCATAGTTGACGACCAGCCCCTGTTCCTCCAGGGCTTGCGGGCCCTGGTGCACGCAGCGCCGGGGCTGGAGTTGGCGGGCGAGGCTTCCCACCTGCCTGCCACGGACGAGGAGCGCAGCGCGCTTGCCGACGCGGAGGCGCAGGTGCTGGTCTTCGGCGTCAACAGCGCTGGGCAGGAGGCGCTGCGCCCGGCGCGCCTGCTGCGCCAGCAGTTCCAGGGGACAGCGCTGGTGGCCCTAGCCGCCCATCCCGACAGCGACCAGCTCTTCGCCGCAATCAAGGCCGGCGTTGCCGCCTACCTGCCCAAGAGTGTCACCGGCACCGAGTTCCTCTCTACCCTCTCCCAGGTTCTGGACGGGGAGTATCCCATCAACGAGGCCATGGCTATCAACCCCAACGTGGCCACCCGGGTGCTACGGCAGTTCCAGGACCTCTCGGCGACCCTGGGCAATGAGATGGAAGCTCTGGTGGAGCAGGCCCTGGTGTCCCCGCTCTCCACGCGGGAGCTGGAGATCCTGCGTAACATTGCCTCCGGCCTCTCCAACAAGCAGATCGCCCAGCGCCTCGGCATCAGCGAGCAGACCATCAAGAACCACGTCACTTCTATCTTGCATAAGCTGGACGCCAACGACCGCACCCACGCCGTGGTGCTGGCCCTGCGCCACGGCCTGATCGCGATCCCCCAGTAGGCCCTCAGGCGCGCCAGAGGCCCAGATACCAGGCCAGCGCCGCCTCTCCCTCCAGCCAGGCGACGATGCCGCCGGCGACCAGGAAGGGGCCGAAGGGCACCAGCGCCCGCCGCCGCACCCGCCCCAGCGCCCAGAGCGCCCCCACGATGGCCGCTCCCCCCGCCACCGCCAGCAGCAGCGCGACCAGCACCCCTGGGAACCCCAGGGCCAGCCCCAACACCAACGCCAGCTTGATGTCGCCCCCTCCCAGCGCGCCGCGGGCGGCGATGTGCCAGGCCAGCATTGCCCCCAGCCCTACGCCCGCCCCCAGGGCTGCGCTCGCCAACCCCGGACCCCAGGGCGCCCCGGCCAGAGCGACCAGGGCACCCAGCGCGACCAGGCCGTTAGGTATGACCTGTCGGCGCAGATCGACGGCCGCGCAGGCCAGCAGCACGCCGAGGAGCGCTGCCCCCGCCAGGTACTCGCCGTCCCAGCGCCAGCGGGACCACAGCACGACCCCCAGGGCCGCGCCGGACAGCTCCAGTGCCCACAGGCGCAGGGGGATGGGCGCCCGGCAGCGGCGGCAGCGTCCCCGCAGCAGCAGGTAGCTAACCACCGGCACCAGGTCGCGGATCCCCAGGACAACGCCGCACTCCTCGCAGCGGGAGCGGCCCCAAAAAAGGCGGGCGCCCGTGCCCCAGCGCTCGGCCACGACGCCAATAGCGCTGCCGCCGGCGGCCCCCGCCAGCGCGGCCCACGCTGCGCCCAGCAGCCAAGTCCCCTCCGTCATCTCGCCGCCAATGGTGGCCGATGCGGGCCGCCAACGCAAGCCGGGCCCCACCTAAGTACTAGGCCCGCCCGGCCGAAAGTAGGCCCGTACCTGACAGCCCTGGCTGCTCTTAATAACGGAGGTGCAAAAGATGCCTACCTGGAGAGAGGCCGAGTTGCGCCCGCCTACCCAGGGGCGGCTATCGCTGGGCGAGCGGCTGAGGGAAGCGGGTCTGATAGACCAGGCGACCCTGGCCCGGGTCCTGGAGCTCCAGCGCCGGAACCAGCGGCGCCTGAGCGAGCTGCTGCTGGAGCAGGGGATACTGTCCCCCGCGGCCCTGGCCAGCGTCCTGAGCCACCATCTCAACCTGCCCCTGGCCGACCTGCGTTTCGTGCGGGCTGATCCCGCGGCGATAGCTATGGTGCCGGAGGACCTGGCGCACCGCTGCACCGCCGTACCGCTGGAGCTGCGGGACAATCGCCTGGTGGTGGCCATGGCCGACCCGGAGGACCTGCGGGCCGTCGCCGACCTGGAGGCCCACACCCACCGGGAGCTGGAGGTCCACATCGCCGCCTTGGATCAGGTCCTGCGGGCGCTGGATGCCTACTACCAGCCGGGGCCCTGGGGAGGAGAGGTGACCGGGGCCCCGCCCTCGACCGAGGGCGGCGCCGGCCCGGCCATCCAGGTGGTAGAGGACCTCGTGCGCGAGGCGCTACGGGAGCGCGCCTCCGATATCCACCTGGAGCCCCAGGAGGGCCAGCTACGGGTGCGCTTTCGGGTAGACGGCCTGCTCCGTGAGGCCGCGCCGCTGCCCCTGGCGTTGCACGACGCCTTGCTCTCCCGACTGAAGGTCCTGGCGGGCCTGAACATCGCCGAGCGGCGCCTGCCCCAGGACGGCCAGTTCATCTTTGCCAGCGGCCAGGTGGAGACCGACGTGCGCCTGGCCACCATCGGCACGATCTACGGCGAGATGGCGGTGCTGCGTCTGCTGGACCGCACCAACGTCTCCCTGGACCTGGGCAAGCTCGGCTTCTCGCCCCAGATGCTGGAGCAGTATGACGGGCTGCTGCACCGGCCCTACGGCATGATCCTGATTAGCGGGCCCACGGGTTCCGGCAAGACTACGACTCTGTACGCCTCGCTGAATCGCATGGACCGCAAGGGGCGCAACGTCATCACCATTGAGGACCCTGTGGAGTACCGCTTTCCCGATATTAACCCCATCCAGGTGAAGGAGCAGGTGGGGGTGACCTTCGCCCGCAGCCTGCGGGCCGCCCTGCGCCTGGACCCCGATGTGCTGCTGGTGGGTGAGGTGCGCGACCGGGAGACGGCCCAGATCGCGGTCCAGTCGGCCCTCACCGGGCACCTGGTGCTTACCTCCATCCACGCCAACGACGCCGTAGGGGTGCCCTTCCGGCTGTTGGACCTGGGTGTGGAGCCCTTCCTGCTCACTGGAGCCATCATCGGCATCATCGCCCAGCGCATGGTGCGCAAGGTCTGTACCTACTGCGCCGAGGAGGCCCCGGCCACCGTGGAGGAGGAGATCATCTGTGCCCGCCACGGGGGCGAGGAGCACCTGCGACTGGTCCGGGGCCGCGGCTGCGTCTACTGCGCCGGCAGCGGTTTCCTGGGGCGCACCGGGGTCTTCGAGCTGCTGACCCTCGACGACGGCTTCAAGGCCCTGCTGCTCAAGGGCGGCGGTGCCCCTGCCCTCCGCCGCTATCTGACGGAGGCGGGCTGGCGCCCCATGCTCATGGATGGGCTGGCCAAGGCTGCAGCCGGCGTCACAACGCCGATGGAGGTACTGCGCAACGTCTATTCTCCCGAGGCGGAGGCCTCCTCCTAGCCGCCATGCCGTACCGCTACCTCGCCGCTGCCGCCGACGGACGCCTGGTCCAGGGGACTGTGGAGGCCCCCAGGGAGCAGGAGGCGCAGGCCGCCCTGGCGCAGGCCGGCTACACCGTGGTCTCGCTGCGCCGGGTGCTGGCCTTGCCGCGCTGGGACCAGGTTTTCCCTTCTCTGCTGGGGGTGAAGCCGGGCGACCTGGTTGCCTTCTGCCGGCACCTGGCCCTCCTGCTGGAGGCGGGCACCCCTCTGCTGCACGCCCTGCATCTGCTTCACGACCACAGCCGCAAGGCCAGCCTGCGCGCGGCATTGGCGGGCGTGGCCGCGGCAGTAGAGCAAGGGAATACCCTGGCCCATGCCCTGGAGTCCGAAGCCCCCGCCTTCCCTCATCTGCTCGTGCGCCTGGTACAGGTGGGAGAGCGGACCGGCGACCTGGAGGGCGTGCTGCGCCAGCTCGCTTCTTACCTGGAGGGCGAGCAGCGGCTCGCGAAAAAGCTCGGCGGCGCCCTCGTCTATCCCGCCATCGTCCTGGCGCTGGCGGCCGGAGTAGTGGGGCTGATGGTGACCGTGGTGCTGCCCCCCCTCCAGGGCCTCTTCGAGAGCTTCGCCGTGGAGCTTCCCTTGACTACCAGGCTGGCTCTGGGGACCACCGGGTGGCTGGCCGACAACCTGGCGGCCCTCGGTCTGGCGGGCGTGACGGCGGCCTTGGTAGCCGGCGTCTATCTGCGTCGCGAGGACGGGCGGCGCCGGGCCCAGGCCCTGCTGCTGCGCCTGCCGGTCCTGGGCTCCCTTGTCCTGGACCGGCACCTGGGCCGCAGCGCGCGCATGGCCGCTCTCCTGCTCCGGGCCGGGGTGCCAATTCAGGAGATGCTGGAGCAGCTAGCACAAGCCAGTGGCAACCTGGTAATCCGGGATGCCTTGCTGGCGGCCCGCCGCCAGGTGCTGGGAGGAGCCCGGCTGGGCGAGGGCCTGGCGCAGGGCCCCCTGGCGGCGCCCCTCTTTCTGCAGTTGGTGCAGGTGGGGGAGGAGACCGGCACCCTGGACCGCACCTTAGAGGCCGCCGCCTCCTTCTACGAGCAGCTCGTGGAGGACCGGCTGGGCCAGATGGTGTCTCTCCTGGAACCAGCCCTTACCCTCCTGGTAGGCGGGGTGGTGGCCTTCCTGGCCCTGTCGGTGGTTACCCCTATCGTCTCGATCACAGGGGCGATCCAGTGAGGCGCGGGCTACCCGCCCTGGCCGACGACCGCGGCTTCACCCTGGTGGAGTGGGTGGTTGCCATCGGCATCACGGCCACGGCCCTGGTGGCGGCGCTGGTGGGGATAGCGGTCGCCAGCCGGAGCGCCGCCCTGGCGGACGAGCGGCTCACCGCCGGCTTGTTGGCCCGGTCCCAGCTGGAGTCCATCAAGGCCCAGCCCTATGCCACTCCCCCCGACAGCTATCCCGCCGTCGGCGCTCCACCAGGCTACTCTGTTCAAGTACAGACCCTCACCGTCCCAGGCGCCGACGCCAACATCGAGCTGGTGAGGGTCACCGTCTACCGCCAGGGCCAGGCCCTGGAGTCCATCGAGTCCTACCGGGTGAACCGATGATGAGGCTCGCGCTGGGCAAGGCTGGCTTTACCC
>JACQGV010000207.1 GCA_016199375.1 Chloroflexota bacterium
GCTATACTCGGTCGCTACTGCCTGTGTTATCATATCCAGATATGCCCGTGGCTTTGGCGCTGCTGAGGGCTTCGCCGAACCGGGTTTTTGCCATGTCTGGATGGCAGTGTCCTTGAGGAGCAGATGGTGATGGCGACCGAACAAGATGTCTTGCGGGCGCTAGCTCGCATCCAGGACCCCGACCTGCACCGGGACATAGTTTCCCTGGGTTTCATCAAGGAATTGAAGGTGCAGGACGGCGAGGTGCACTTCGATATCGTGCTTACCACGCCGGCTTGCCCGGTGCGTGACCAGATGAAAAGCCAGGCGGAGCAGCTAGTGCTTGGCCTGCCGGGCGTGAAGTCCGTGCAGGTCACCATGAAGGCCGAGGTGCGCTCCGGCCGGCGCCTGGGCAATGAGAAGCTGGCGCCCAGCGTCAAGAACATCATTGCGGTGGCCAGCGGCAAGGGCGGAGTGGGCAAGACCACGGTGGCGGTGAACCTGGCGGTAGCCCTGGCCCGGCTCGGGGCCAAGACTGGCCTCCTGGACGCTGACGTCACCGGCCCCAACGTGCCCCTGATGATGGGCCTCCGGGACCCCCAGCTTGGCCAGGTTGAGCAGAAGATCGTCCCGCCGGAGAACCATGGTGTGAAGGTGATATCCATCGCTTTCTTCGTCAAGCAAGACGAACCGGTGATCTGGCGTGGGCCCATGGTCCACAGTGCCATCGTGCAGTTCTTCAGCGACATCGCGTGGGGCGATCTGGACTACCTGGTCATAGACCTGCCGCCGGGGACCGGCGACGCCTCGCTGACCCTGGCCCAGTCGGTCCCCATCACAGGTGTGGTGATGGTCACCGCTCCCCAGAACGCCGCGGCCCTGGACGTGAGCAAGGCCATCAAGATGTTCGAGAAGCTCAACGCACCTATCCTCGGCGTTGTGGAGAACATGAGCAGCTTCGTCTGTCCCCACTGTAGCCGGGAAACCGACATCTTTGGCGGTGCCGGCGGCGATGAGCTGGCGGCCAAGTTCAACGTGCCGCTGCTGGGCCGGATCCCCCTGCACGCCGCCATCGGCGCCGGCGGCAACATTGGCTACCCCATCGTGGCCTCCGACCCCGGCTCGCCCCAGGGCCTGGCCTTCGCCAAACTGGCCGAGGCGGTGGCCGCGCGGGTAAGCGTGGCCAGCACCAGGCTGCTCCCGGTGATTACCTAACGCACTCCTTCGTCTGATGCCGGGGCGAATAGCCTGGCTCCGTCCCGCCAGGGCCCAGCTAGCCCTTCTCAAATGCTTTCAGTCGTCCTCGTTCAGAAGATTGCCTTGCGCCCGTCCGGTGTCCTGACGGTCGGCAACTGAGTAGAGCCCCGTGGCCACAATACTATCCTTTTGACAGCAAGGTGACAGGGCCGTACCATGGCCCAGGCTGAGTTGCCACCTGCTGCGGATTCGGCCCCCTAGTACCTGGTAGAGTCAGGAGCCGTTGCCTTGCCCGCAGGGCCCGGGGCCCCAAGGCGCACAGGGATCTTCCACGGCTGGTGGATCGTCCTTGGTGCCTGGTTCGGCGATTTCCTGACCACCGGCATCGGTATCTATAGCTTCGGTTTGTTTTTGGTGCCGATGAGCCAGGAGCTGGGCTGGAGCCGTGGGGCCATCTCCTTCTCCTACAGCATCCGCTCCTTGATCAACATGGCCATGGGGCCATTGGTGGGGCGCATCGTAGATCGGTCGGGCCCGCGGCTGCTCATGGCCGGGGGCGCGCTCATCGCGGGCGGATCGCTCCTTGCTCTAAGCCAGGTCCATAGCCTCCCCCAGTTCTATCTGGTCTTCGGTGGCCTCTGGGCGATCGGCTTTGGCACGATCAGCGGCCTTGTGACCACCACCACGGTAGCCAAGTGGTTCGTGCGCAAGCGCGGCCTGGCCATCGCCATCGCCGTCACGGGCATCTCTGTTGGCGGCGCTACACTCACCCCTATCACCGCCTTCCTCATAGACGGCTACGGCTGGCGGGCCGCGTGGGTCGTTCTGGGGCTGCTGGTGTGGGCCATCATCATCCCCCTGGCGCTGCTGGTGATGCGCCGCCAGCCGGAGGATATGGGGCTGCGACCCGATGGCGATGTGGAGCCGCCGAAACCACCTGGCCGTTTCGGGACCGGGCAGGCTCTCCCGGCAGCCTGGGAGGGCCCTAGGCCTGGTCACGATGGCTGGCGGGTGCCCCGCCGAAGGAAGCTCGCAGAGCGGGACTGGACCCTGCGCGAGGCCGCACGGACTCCGGCCCTCTGGCTCATGGTCGCGGCCATGAACCTCTACGGCCTTGCTGCGAGCACCGTCGTGCTCCACACCGTGCCGTTGCTCCAGGACCGCGGCATGTCCGCGCACACGGGAGCGGCGACGCTGACGTTCTTTGCCCTAGCGTCCCTAGTGGGCAAGGTAGGATGGGGCGTGGCGGCTGAGTTCGTGTCCATACGCTACCTTGCCGCTCTGACGTTCCTGGGGGGTGGGGCCGCGATGGGGATACTTTTTGGCGCCCATACTCCTGGCGGGGCCTTCGTCTACGGTGCCGTGGCGGGGGTGACCATGGGCACGTTTTCGCTGGTTCAAGGCCTGCTATGGCCCGAGTACTTCGGACGGGCATACTTGGGGACTATCCGCGGCTCCCTGGCTCCTATTGGCGCCCTCTCGTCCGGTTTCGGTCCCTACCTGGGCGGTGTCCTCTACGACGCCACCCTGAGCTACACGCTTATGCTCGTTATTCTGATTGTCGCCGCCGTCGCCGCGGGAGGGCTGATACTCCTGGCCTCTCCGCCACGGGCGCCCCACGGTGTCGCCTTGGGGAATACTCCGACCACCCCGGCAGCTCATCCCTGATGGCGGCCTATAGCCCAACTGGCCCTGTTGAATCGATGAGGCTGCTGCGGGGACGTTCCAAGCACGGGTGGGGAACCCTAGTCGCCCGCTTCGCTACGGGCCGTCTTTCTCACCTACCAGCGCCATGAATCGTCAGAGAGTGAGCGCGTACAGCTTGAAGCCTTGCGGAAGGAAGGAGTAATCTAGGTACGCGACAGTGGGCCCGTGGGCTCGCCGCAGTCGCTCGGGGCACGTTAGGTTGCGGGAGGTTGGTCGGCGTGGAGAGCGTCAAGGACAAGTGCGCGGTCGTGGGGATAGGTGAGACGGAGTATTCGAGAGATTCGGGGCGGACCGAGCGCAGCCTCGCCCTGGAGGCCATCAAGAAGGCCATCGAGGACGCCGGGCTCCGGCCTGGCGACATAGATGGGATCGTCAAGTATGCCGTGCAACCCGAAACCGAGACCGATCTGGCGGCCTGCCTGGGGATAAGGCACCTCAGCTACTTTGGCGAAGCGGGCTTTGCGGGCGGCGCCGGCGCTGCCCTGGTGCGGCAGGCGGTTCAGGCCATCGTGACCGGTGCGGCCACCAACGTGGTGGTCTTCCGCGCGGTCAACGGGCGTTCGGGCAAGCGCTACGGGAGGGGCGAGGTAACGGGCCGCGGAGGACGCGGCGATGCGGCATTCTCGGAGCCTTTCGGCCTCATAGCCCCTGGGCAAGGCGCGGCGATGTCGGCCCGCAGGCATATGCATGACTACGGGACCACCAGCCGGCAACTGGGGGCGATCGCCGTAGCCTGCCGCAAACATGCCGCCAGAAACCCCAGGGCGCTGCTGCGCGACCCGATAACCCTAGAAGACCATCAGAACAGCCGCATTATCTACGACCCTCTACATATGCTCGACTGCTGCTATGAGGCCGATGGGGCGGGCGCCCTGGTGATAACGTCGGCAGACCGCGCGCGCGCGCTCAAGCAGAGGCCGGCCTATATCATGGCCACTGTCCAGGCCGCGCCCGGTGGCGGAGATGGCGCGCACGATCGAACGGAGACGTCAGCCAAGCATAAGGTGTTCGCCGCCGCTGGCGTATCACCTGGCGATATGGACGTGGTGCAGATCTACGATCACTTCACCCCCTGGGTGCTCATGGCCATCGAGGATTACGGGTTCTGCAAAAGGGGCGAGGGTGGCCCCTTTGTGGAGGGCGGCAGGATCGAATTGGGTGGGGGACTCCCGCTCAACACCTCCGGCGGGCACCTCTCCGAAGCCTACCTTCAGGGTATGAACCACATGATCGAGGCGGTCAGGCAGCTCCGCGGCACCTCGACAGCCCAAGTAGAGGGCGCCGAGCTGGTGCTCGTTGATACGGCCGCCGGCGCTTTGATCCTACGGAGGTAGTCAGACCGATGAGCGGCTTGCCTTTACCCGTCATTGACTCTGACAACGCCGAGTTTTGGGCGGCGTGCAAGAGACACGAGCTTGTGCTCCAGAGGTGCGGACAGTGCAAGACGTTGAGGCACCCTCCGCGGCCCATGTGCCACGTCTGTAACTCGATGACATCCGAGTGGGTGAAATCCAACGGCAGGGGACGAATCTACAGCTACGTGATAACTGTCCAGCCGATCCACCCCGGGCTGGTAGGCAAAGTGCCGTTAGCTACGGTGAGGGTGCAGCTTGAAGAAGGCGTGCTGTTTACCAGCAATGTGGTGGGCTGCGCGCCCGACGAAATCAGAATTGACATGCCGGTTGAGGTGGTCTTCGAGGATGTGACCCAGGAAATCACGCTACCGAAATTCAGGCCGTCTCGCCAAGTCGAGGGTTGAGAGCTAACCCTCGGCATGATCGGCCAAAACAAGGATCCTGACCATAGAGGGCACCACCCTGGCCCCCCTGAGGGTCTCCAGCTTGCCTGGCTCTGTCGAAATCCTAAAAGGCAATCCCTCTGGAGCCCATGTCCGAGGCTATTCGCCAACCTAGACCGTCGGTCCCCCTCTTGGTGCTAGCGGCTCCAAGCTGCTCCGCGTCTACGTCGTGGCTGACTAACGCTCTCTCGGGTGCGCTGGTGCCTTGGGTGGGCGTGCCACGAGCATGAGGCCGCCCGCTGCGGCGATGGCGGCGACAAGTATCATCAGGAGCACGCTGTAGCTGCCGGTGGCGTCGAACAGAGCGCCGCCCAGGTAAGGGCCGAGGCCCGAGGTGAGGGCCCCGATAGGGGCGAAGGCGCCGCGGATAGTCCCCAGGGAGGCGCGGCCGAAGTAGTCGGGCCATAGCAGGCTCTGGACCACCGGCATTGCGCCCTGGGTGAAGCCGCCTACACCGCCGTACACCAAGGCCGCCATAGGGCTGTGGACGTTCATGAGGATGACCAGCGAGATGGTGCTGCCCAGATAGTTGATGGCGGCCAGGTAGCGCAGGGGCACGAACTCCGCCGCCACGCCCCACACCACCTTCGCGGTCAGGGCGCCCAGGGCGAAGAAGGTGACCTCTGTGGTCGTCACCGCCACTGAGAGCCCCCGGTCCTGGAGCAGGGGGACCGTGTGGATGGTGAGCGTGCTCAAGGCGAGGCCGGACAGGCTCATGGCGATAACCAGCATCCACAGGGCGGGGGTGCGGGCGGCCTCGCGGAGGGTCCAGTCCCTTTCCTCAATTTTGCGGCGGTGGGGCAGCCGCCAGCGGCGACGTTGGCCTGGCGACGGGATAGGTGGTCTGGGAGGGGCCTCGCCGTAGCCGTCGGGCCGCAGTCCCATATCCTCGGGCTGGCGGCGCATCAGCAGCAACGCCAAAGGCGCCACCACTACCAGGAGCAGCACGCCGAGGACCACCCAGGCGGTGCGCCACTGGTAGTGAACGAGGAGGAAGCCTGAGAGCTGGGCAAGGGCCATCCCCCCAATGGATATACCGGTGGCGGCGATTGCCACGGCGCGGCCGCGCTGTTGCACAAACCACTTGGAGACCACAGTGGTGGTCACCATGCCGCTCATGGTGCTGGCGCCCACCGACCACAGCACCCCGTAGATGAGGTAGAACTGGAGCAGGTTCGCCACCTGGCTAAGCGCCAGCAGGCTGCCGCCGGCCACCAGCGCCCCGCCGGCCATCAGGAGCCGGGGCCCGGACCGGTCCAGGAAGCGGCCCACGACGGGGCCCAGGGCTATGTTCACCAGCGCGCGCAGGGCAAGGGCGAAGGAGACGGCGCCGCGGCTCCATCCCAGCTCCTCGCTCATGGGCTTGAAGAAGAAGCCGAAGGCGTAGGAGCTGATCCCGACGCTGAAGAAGTCGCCCACCCAGGAGCAGAGGACAATCCACCAGCCGTGGAAGACCTGCGGGCGCTGCTTGGGCGCTGCCGTAACTGCCGGGGCCTGGGGGCTTTGTGGGGATGCTACAGGGTCAGGCATGGCCCTGCTCCTCGCCCAGGGGCCCCGCAGGGTTGCGCCTGGGCGGCCTCGCCGACCGCGGGCATCGTACTATGCCTAGGCCGGTGGCCTGTCAGAAAACCTGCGCGGCTCAGCGCCCGAGGGCCCTGGGAGCGTGGCACGGGTGCCGCCCATCGCTGCCCCAGCGTCGTTGCGGATAGCAGCATGGTGGGGCTCAGGACAGAGTAGGTCTCATCAAGTACGCCCTTCACACATCCTCGGTCGGCGCGAAGGGTCGAGGGTGCCCGCGAACCATTGCTCTGCCCGTTCCCGGAC
>JACQGV010000210.1 GCA_016199375.1 Chloroflexota bacterium
CGTCTCACCCGAGATGTAGCCCGGCTGGTGCAGTCCCCGGGAGCGGAGCTCTTTCAGGAGCTCCGCCAGCTCCTTCTCCTTGCCCGTCTTCACCGTCCGCTCCATGATGACCTTCACGCTCATGGGTTCCTCCCGCCGCGGGGCGCGGCCCTGCGGCTCACGGTTTCTTGGCCGCCAACCGCTGCCTCTCCTCCTCCATGAGGACCCGGCGCAGCACCTTGCCGATGGCGCTCTTGGGGAGCTCCTGGCGAAACTCGATGGCGGTGGGCACCTTGTAGCGGGCCAGCTTTCCCCGGCAGAAGGCGACCAGCTCTTCCGGGGTGGCGCTCTGCCCCTCCTTGAGGACCACCAGCGCCTTCACGGTCTCGCCTCGATAGGCGTCGGGGATGCCGATGACGGCGGCCTCCCTGACCTTGGGGTGCTCGAAGAGCACCTCCTCCACCTCGCGGGGGTAGATATTGTAGCCGCCCGCGATGATCATCTCCTTCTTGCGGTCCACGATGGTGAAGAAGCCGTCCGGGTCCACCCGGGCGATGTCGCCGGTATACAGCCACCCGTTGCGCAGCGTGGCCGCGGTCTCCTGGGGCCGGTTCCAATACTCCGCCATCACCTGGGGCCCCCGCAGGATAAGCTCGCCCGGCTCGCCCAAAGGCGCGTCGTTCTGGCCGGTCTCCAGGTCCACGAGGCGGCACTCCACGTCGGGTAGGGGTACGCCGATGGTGCCGATCTTGCGGCTGCCGAAGATGGGGTTGCAGTGGCTGGCGCCGGTGCTCTCGCTCAGGCCGTAGCCCTCCACCAGCCGGGCGCCAGTGAGGGCCTCGAACTTCTCCTGTACCTCCAGGGGCAGTGGCGCGCCGCCGCTGAGGCAGACCTTGATGGAGCGCAGGTCGTGGCGCGGGGTCTGGGGGTGGTTGTTGATGGCCACGTACATGGTGGGCACGCCGTGAAAGTAGGTCGGCTTGTAGCGGCCGATGAGCTTCAAGATGTTCGCCACCTCGAACCGAGGCGCCAGCACCAGGGTGTCACCCAGGTGGATGCCCAGGCAGAGGACCACGGCCATGCCATAGATGTGAAAGAAGGGCATCACCGCCAGGAAACGCTCCCGCCCCTCCTGGGCGCCCGGAAGCCACGCCCGCAGTTGTGCTACCTCGGCCACGATATTCCGGTGGGTGAGCACGGCGGCCTTGGGCAGGCCCGTGGTGCCTCCAGTGTATTGCAGCAGGGCCACGTCGTCCGGCCCGACCGACACCGCCGGCGCCTTGGCCGGATGCTCACGGAGCAGCCTGGACAGGGTATGGAGGCCCTCCGAACGCCCTAGCTCCACCCGGTCGCCCTCTTTCCTCTCGCGCAGCAGCGTGTAGAGCATTCGGCTGGGCTGGGGCAGGTAGTCCTTGATGTTGGTGACGATGAGATGGCGCAGGGCCCCCTGTCCGCGCATCCCGGCCACCGCCGGGTAGAAGCGGCTGAGGACGACCAGGGCCTTAGCTCCCGAGTCCTCTAGAGTGTGGATGAGCTCGCGGGTGGCCTGTACCTTGGGTGGCGGCGTTATGTAGAGGGGGTTGGCGGCGACCACAGTGGCGCCGGCCTTCAGGGCACCGAAGTAGCCAATCATAAACTGGGGCGAGTTCGGCAGGAGCAGGGCCACCCGGTCGCCCTTCTCGATGCCCAGAGACAGGAGGGCATTGGCCATCCGGTTGGCCAGGCCGTCCAGGGCACGGTAGGTCAGCCGGTAGCCGTCACCCAGGCGGCCGGGGAAGAGCGCCGCCACCTGTCTGGGATAGCGCAGGGCGGCGTCCTCCAGGAGCCGGTGCACCGGGCTGGCAGGGTACTCCAGGGCGGCGGGGACACCTGGCTCGTAGTGCTTGAGCCACGGCTTTTCCATGCGCACCTCACCTCAGTGGGGGCCCATTGTACCACCGGCTTCCTGGCTGCGGGCAACAAGAGAGGTGGGGGAGCCGCTTCCCAGCGCTCCCCCACCTTTATGCGCGCCCGAGGCGTCAGCGTTTGGTGTACTGAGGGGCCTTGCGGGCCCGCTTCAGGCCGTACTTCTTGCGCTCCTTCATCCGGGCGTCCCGGGTCAACAGCCCTTGCTTCTTTAGGACTGGCCTGTTGGCGGGGTCCGCCGCCACCAGGGCGCGGGAGATGCCGTGCCTGATGGCCCCGGCCTGGCCGCTAACCCCGCCGCCCTCCACCTTCACGACAACATTGAACCGCGTCAAGGCGTTGGCGACCCGCAACGGATGCAGGATGTGGCCCTTGTGGATAGCGCTAGGGAAGAATTCACCCAGGCTCTTGCCGTTGACGACGATGGCGCCGTTGCCGGGGAGAAGCCGCACCCGGGCCACCGCCGTCTTGCGCCGCCCCGTCCCGTAGTAATAGCTCTGGCTTTGGCTGGTCACTGCCTACTCCTTCCCCTGGGCAGGCGCTGGGGCCGCGCCCGCGCCGGCGTTCACCTGGGCCTGGTGGGGATGGACCGCGTCGGGATAGACCCGCAGGCGCCTCAGCAGGTGCTTGCCCAGACGGTTCTTGGGCAGCATACCCCGCACCGCGTGCTCCAGCGCCCGCTCCGGATGCTTCTCCAACATTTGCTCCAGGGTGGTAATCCGCAGGCCCCCCGGATAGCCGGTGTAGCGGAAGTATTGCTTGTCCTTCGACTTCTTGCCCGTGGCCGCGATCTTGCGGGCATTGACTACCACCACATAGTCCCCCACCAGCATATGGGGGCTGAAGATGGACTTGTCCTTGCCCCGCAGGATGATGGCGATACGGCTGGCCAGCCGCCCCAGCACCTGCCCGTCGGCATCTATGAGCCGCCAATGGGGCGCCAGGTCTGCCTTTTTTGCCGTATAGGTCTTGAATCCACTCATGTCTTGCCTGCTCCTGGAGTTTCCCGCTGGCCTCAGCAGCCGCTCTGGCTGGGGTCCCGGTACTCCACCCTCATCAAATAAAGACCGCAGGCCGGAGCCACCGGCCCGGCGCGTCCAGGCCCGCGACCCTCAGCGAGGGCACCGAACTCCTCCGCTGACAGCCGTCCTTTCCCCACCTGGATCAAGGTCCCCACGGTCCGGCGGACCTGCTGGGGCAGGAAGGCATCGCCCTCCAGCTCCACCTGCACCAGGTTGCCATCCCGCCAGGCGCGGGCGCGATAGATTGTGCGCAGGGTGCTCCGCCCCCCCAGACCGGCCATCCTGACGAAGGGGCCCACATCCCGCCTCCCCACCTGGCTGCGGATGGCAACATCCATGGCGCCGGCATCCAGAGTTTCCGCTACATGATAAGCCCGGCCTCGCCAGAGTGGCGAGCGCTGGGCGGTATTGACGATAGTGTACCGGTAACACCGCCGCGCCGGGCTCCGGCGGACATCGAAGTCGCGGGCCGCCCAGCACGCCTCCCGCACGGCGATGCTCTCCGGGAGGTAGTGGTTCAGGCCCGCCACCAGCCGCTCTCGCGCCAGGGGCGAAGCTAGCACGGCGCTCGCCACCTGCCCCCAGGCGTGGGCGCCAGCATCCGTCCTGCCCGCGAAGCTCAGGCGTGGCCTCTCCCCGGTCAGTTGATAGAGCGCCCGCGCCAGCTCTCCCTGGATAGTCGGCAGCCCTTGCTGCACCTGGGAGCCCCGGTAGGCGGTCCCCTCGTACTCCAG
>JACQGV010000212.1 GCA_016199375.1 Chloroflexota bacterium
CTACAAGGACTGGCAGGCCACGGACATCGTCATCCAGGCCATGGGCGGCATGATGTACACCATCGGCGAGCCCGATCTGGAGCCCATCAAGGCCGGCGGAGATCAGGCGCAGTACATGGGCGGAATGAACGCCTTCAGCGCCGCCCTGGCCGCCCTCTGCTACCGCGACGAGACCGGCGAGGGCCAGCACGTGGACATCTCCCTTCACGAGGGCATTGTCCCCGTTCTGGAGTACATCCTGCCCGCCTACTCTTACCTGGGGGCAGTGCTGAAGCGCTGGCACAACCGCCACCTGTTCAGCTTCCCCGCCGAGGTCTACCCTTGCGCTGACGGCTACGCCTGCGTCGGCGCCAGCCGCGTCTGGGAGGACCTGGCTACCATACTGGAGACGCCCGAGCTAAACCAGGAGCGCTTCCAGCTCAACCACTCCCGGGTCCACCACGACGTGGAGTTCGTGGGCCTGCTCACCAAGGCCCTGGCCTCCTGGAAGAAGCGCGACCTTTTCCACACCGGCCAGGCCTGGCGCTTCTCCTGGACCTACGTCCCCACCGTGGCGGAGCTGCTGGAAGACCCCCAGTACGTGCACGACCGCTTCTTCGTGGAGGTCGAGCACCCCGACGCCGGCAAACATAGGTATCCAGGGTATCCCTACCGCATGAGCGAGTCCGGGCCGGAGCTGCGGCCCGCCCCGCGCCTGGGACAGCACACCGAGGAGGTGCTCGGCGGGCGCCTGAGCCTCGGCGCCGGGGAGATCGCCCGCCTGCGCCAGCAGGGGGCGATACCATGAGCGCGCGTCCGGGGCTAGAGGCGCCCCGTTCCCTTGGCAACCTGCGCGTGCTGGAGCTGGCGACCCACTGGGCGGCGCCCCACCCCGTGCGCCTGCTGAGCGACCTGGGCGCCGAGGTGATCAAGCTGGAGGCGCGGCCCCGGCCAGACCTGATCCGGGGCATGGTCTACGCCGAGAACGACCCCGGCGATGGGCTGGGCAATCGCGCTGGCTACTTTCACGAAGGCGCCCGCAACAAGCTGGGCATCACGATTGACCTGACCAAGCCGACGGGCCAGGAGCTGTGCCGACGCCTCTACAGGCTCGTGGACGTGGTTGTGGAGAACTTTACCCCGCGCGTGCTCACTGGCTTCGGCCTCGATTTCCCCGTGCTCCACCGGCTCAACCCGGCGGCCGTGATGCTCTCCAACACCGCCTTCGGACGCACCGGGCCCTACGGCGACTACACGGGCTACGGCGCCACCGCCGAGGCCATGGGCGGCCTCGCCTCCCTCACCGGCTACCCTGAGGGCCGGGGCACCTACAGCGGCCCCCGCAAGGTGGGCTTCCACTACGGCGACCCCGTGGCCGGCGTCTTCAACGCCGCCGCCATCTTGCTGGCGTTGCGCCACGCTCGCCGCACGGGACGCGGCCAGCACATTGACATGTCCATGGCCGAGGCGGTCACCGCCTCCGTGGGGGAGATCGTCCTGGACTACCAGTTCACCGGCCGCGAGCCCCAGCGCCGGGGCAACGCCCACCCCCAGATGGCCCCGCACGGCTGCTACCCCTGCCGGGGGGACGACTGCTGGGTCGTCATCGCCGTCACCTCCGACGCGGCCTGGCAACGCCTGGTGAAGGTCCTGGGAGCGCCGGACTGGGCGCGCAGCGAGGCGCTGGCCACGGCCGCCGGTCGCCTGGCGGCGCGGGAGGAGCTGGACCGCCACCTGAGCGCCTGGACCGGGGGACAAGACCGCTGGGACGTGGCCCGGAAGCTGCAGGCAGCGGGCGTGGCAGCCGGGCCCGTGCTCACCAACAAAGAGGTGCTCCTGGACCCACACCTGAAGGAGAGGGGGTTCTTCACCCCGGTGGACCATCCCGATGGCGGGCTGCGCCCAGTCCCTGGGGTGCCCTATCGGATGTCGCGCACGCCGCCGCGGGTGTTCCGCCCCGCGCCCAGCTTCGGCGAGCACAACAATCTGATATTGGGAGAGCTTCTGGGCCTAACGGCGGGAGAGCTGGAGCGGCTCGCCGCCGAGGAAGTCATCAGCCAGGCGCCCTCGCCGGAGTACAAGTTCTCGCCGCCCTTCCCCCTGGAGGACTGGCAGCGGGCCGCCGTCCACATCCGCGACCTCGACCCCGACCATCGGAAGCTGCTGGGCCTCGAAGACTGAGGGTAGTAGCCTGCCCGGCCTGATGGCTTCCCCCGCGGCCCTGTGCCCCCGTCCCTGCTTCTGAGGGGCCTTTCGAGGGCGGCGGAGCTATCCGGGCTTTGCCCTGGCGCTACCGCGGCCCCATAATATGTTATGTCCCCTGCGTCAGACGTGCGGGTGCTCATCGTGGCCGACGATCCCCTGGCCCGGGCCGGGCTGGCGGCGCTGCTGGCCGTTCAGCCCGGCTGCACCGCCGTCGGCCAGGTTGGTCACGGGGACGACCTTGCAGCCGCGCTCGCGGCCTACCAGCCGGAGGTGCTGGTATGGGACCTGGGCTGGGACTCCGCGCCAGCCGTGGAACGGCTGGCTGAGCTGGGTGGAGACGGCCCCCCCGTGGTCGCCCTGCTGCCCGCTGAAGCCCACGTCGCCGACGCCTGGGCCGCGGGAGCCCGGGGACTCTTGCTCCGGGATGCCGATGGCGCCAGCCTGCTGGCGGCCGTGGTGGCCGTCTCCCAGGGCCTGGCGGTCCTCGATCCCGCTCTGGCAGACCCTGTGTTGCCTGATCGGGCGCGCGGGCTGGCGCCGCCCGCCGGCGAGCTGACGCCGCGCGAGATGGAGGTGCTGCGGCTGCTGGCGGAAGGGATGGCCAACAAGGCCATCGCCGGGCGGCTCGGCATCAGTGAGCACACCGTCAAGTTCCACGTCAACGCCCTGCTCAACAAGCTGGGCGCCCAGAGCCGCACGGAGGCGGTCATCCGCGCCACCCGCCTGGGCCTGATACTCATCTGACCTGCTCTTTTTTCCAGGGCCGGACCTGACCAAAAGCCCTATGTGCTGCTCTCTTTCCACGCTATGGTGAGCGTAGGCAGAGGCTTGGGTTGCGGGTTGGTCGGAGGAGGTCGCTATGGCTGAGGTCCTGTCTAACCTGTCCGATGCACTGGCGGCAGCGGTGGCGGCGGCGGGTCCGAGCGTGGTGCGGCTGGAGGCGCGGGGCCGGCTGCCCGCCAGCGGCATCGTCTGGTCGCCTGAGGGCGTCATCGTGACTGCCCACCATGTAGTCGAGCGGGAGGAGAACATAGCCGTGGGCCTGCCCGAGGGGCGGACGGTCCCAGGGGCGCTGGTGGGCCGCGACCCCACCACGGACCTGGCGGTGATACGCGCCCAGGCCACCGGCCTCCCACCCACTGCTTGGGCTGATAACGGCGCCCTGCGGGTGGGGCATCTAGTGCTGGCGCTGGGACGGCCGGGCCGGGACGTCGCGGCGACCCTGGGGATAGTCAGCGCCCTGGGAGGAGGCTGGCGCACCCCGGCCGGTGGCCGCCTGGACCGCTACCTGCAGACCGACGTGGTAATGTACCCGGGGTTCTCCGGAGGCCCCTTAGTGGACGCCGCCGGCCGGGTACTGGGGCTCAACACCTCGGCCCTCCTCCGGGGCGTCTCGCTGGCGGTGCCGGTGCCAACCCTGCGCGAGGTGGTCGGGGCCTTGCTGGCCCACGGTCGGGTCCGCCGCGGCTATCTGGGTGTGGGCGCCCAGCCGGTGCGCCTGCCGGCCAGCCTGGCGCAGCAGGTCGGCCAGGAGACGGGCCTGCTGCTGGCATCCATCGAGCCGGGCGGCCCCGCTGAGCAGCGTGGCCTGCTCCTGGGCGATACGATCATCGCCCTGGACGGGCAGCCGGTGCGCAGCCTGGATGACCTGCGCGGCTCCCTGAGCGGCGACCAGGTCGGCGCCGAACTGCGGGTGCGGATCGTGCGTGGCGGCCAGGTCAGGGAGCTGCCGGTGGTCGTCGGCGAGCGAGCCTAGAAATCATCCAGGTATGACTACGCTTCGCCTTGCTCACGGAACGACGCGGCTGGTGGCGGCCTTAGCTGTGCTCATGCTTGCGGGAGCCTCTTGTATTAGGGGGTCGCAGCGGGCCATGAGTGTGGATGTGCCGATAAAGCGCATCGAGTCACCGGCCGGAGCCTACGGCAGGATGCTCTGGCTTGCTGACGGCTGGCTCGTGGGTCACTTCGAGCCCAACCCAGACATTCTGAAAGGTACTGATCGCCTGTGGAGGGTTCGCCTTGATGGCAGCGGACTCGAAATGCTCAATTTGCCCGTGGATGAGAGGAGGTGCCGCCGGACGGACTTCGTTCTGTCGGAGCTCCTGAACGATGGGAGGATTGAATTTCGACGCACCTGTAAGCCTTTGAATGCCACCCCTACAACAGAGATTATGACCTGGGATCCGCGGACTGGCGCAACCGACATTGTGTTCAATTATCCGCTGCCGAAATGGAGCGTGTTCACCACCTTGGCTCCTGATCGTTCGCGTGGCTTGATGACAGAAGCAATCGCGATCCAATCAAAGTTGTATCTGCTGGAAAAAAGTGGCTGGTCCGAATTTAACTTAGGATTGGTGCGGGCTTATCAGCCCCGGTGGTCGCCTAACGGCCAATGGATAGCCCTACTCGGCAATCGCGCCGTCTCGGGTCGCCC
>JACQGV010000213.1 GCA_016199375.1 Chloroflexota bacterium
CCGCTGCCCGCAGGTCCTCCAGGCGGGAGTTGGTGCAGGAGCCGATGAACACCCGGTCCAGGGCTATGTCCTGGATCGGCGTGCCCGGCCTGAGCGCCATGTACTCCAGGGCCCGCGCCGCCGCCTCCTGCTCCGCCGCCGAGGCGAGGGAGGCGGGCACGGGGACTCGTCCGGTGACGGGTGCCACCATGCCCGGGTTGGTGCCCCAGGTCACATAGGGCTCCAGGCTAGCGGCGTCAATCTCCACCAACCGGTCGTACCTCGCGCCCGGGTCGGTGGGGAGCCTCCGCCAGCGCTCCACGGCCCCGTCCCAAGCCGTGCCCTGGGGGGCCTGACGGCGCCCCTTCAGGTACTGGAACGTAGTCTCGTCGGGGGCGATCATCCCGATGCGGGCACCCGCCTCGATGGACATGTTGCAGACCGTCATGCGGCCCTCCATCGAGAGGGCGCGGATCGCCGTGCCCGTGTACTCGACCACGTGGCCGGTGGCGCCGTCCACCCCGATGCGGCCGATGATGCCCAGGATGATGTCCTTGGCGGTCACGCCCCTGGGCAGGGCGCCGCTGACCCGCACCTCCATACTCTTGGGCTTGGCCTGCACGATGCACTGGGTGGCCAGGACATGCTCCACCTGGGTGGTGCCGACGGCCATGGCGATGGCGCCGAAGGCGCCGTGGGTGGAGGTATGGCTATCGCCGCAGACGATGACCATGCCCGGCTGGGTGTAGCCCAGGTGCGGGCCGATGACGTGGACGATGCCCTGGTCCGGGCTGCGGATGTCGTAGAAGGGGAGGGCGAACTCGCGGGCGTTGCGCTGCATGGCCTCGATCTGCTTGCGCGAGACCTCGTCGGTTATGGGAAGGCTGCGGTCCCAGGTGGGGACGTTGTGGTCCACGGTCGCCACGGTCAGGTCGGGGCGGCGCACCTTGCGCCCCGCCAGGCGCAGGCCGTCGAAGGCCTGGGGCGAGGTGACCTCGTGGACCAGGTGCAGGTCCACGTAGAGGATGACGTCCTGGCCCGGCTCCTGATGGACCACGTGGGCGTCCCAGATCTTCTCGAAAAGTGTCTTGGGTGGCATGGGCTTGTCTCCTACAGAACGAAGTCGCGTAAGAGCAGGTAGGGCACCCCTACGGTGTGGGCGGCCAAATGCCGGTCATTGCCGATAATGGCGTCGCACCGCTCTTCGAGAGCAGTGCCGACAATGATAGCATCGGGTACCGGCAACCCTGTTGAGGCCCGGACCTCAGCGGCGCGGCGCGCAACCAGCCGGTCCACTGGACGGATAGCGAGCCCCGGCATGGCGTGGAAAAAGTGCTCCACCGATTCGAGCGCCCGGTGGTCACCTTCCCGTATGGGACGCACAAGGATCTCCAACTCGACCACGCTCGAGATGATGCAGCGGAGGTCGCCGCTCTCAATACGGCGGATGGTCTGCGCCAGGAGCGGAACGTAGGGCTCTTCGGCGTTGAGACTGTAGATGACGGCATTCGTATCGAGGGCCACGCGGCGCAGCGGCCTCAGGGCGCTCTCCCACGGCGCGATACTCACGGCACCAACTCTGGATACCGGGCGAACCTGTCATAGAGCCGGAACTCCACGTTGTTCCAGGCTTCGCCCTCGGGCTGACCGATTTGGCGCACGATTTGATGTTCCTCCCTAGTCAACTGTTGCAGCGCCTTCAACAGCTCGGGGAACGCTGTGCCAGCCGCCATGCGTTTGACCTCGGAGAAGTTTGCCCGCAGGCCAGGTTTTCCGCGCAAGCCGAGGACGATTTTCCGAGCAAGACCGGCGACCTCATCCCGCCGGTTATCCAGGAAGTCCCGAGCACGCTCGTAGCTCTCGTCGCGCTCCCAGCTGGCGCGTTCTTCCGCAACGTATCTGTCAACGTCCTCTGCCGTCCCCCAGTAGCCCTTCATGCTTCCCACGAAATAGTCGGCGTAACTCTGCGGTTTGGGCCAGATGACGAGACGGTCATCGATCAACTCAATGTCTAGCTTGCTGCCAGCCTTCAGGCCCAGGGCCCGAACCATATCCACCGGCAAGGTGATCTGGTTTTTGCTGGACAAAGTGACTGTTGGCATGTTGACCACCTGGCACAAAGGATACCAAGCGAATAGTAAAGCAGGCTCTCACATCTTGTCAAGGGCGTGTTAGCCCTTCCGGGCACGTTTGCTCCCCCGCTCGGCCAGCAGGTGGTTCAGGGCCTCTACATAGGCCAGGGCGCTGGCCTCCACGATGTCGGTGGAGAGGCCGGCGCCGTACAGCTCCCGCCCGTTGGCCTGGATGGCGATGATGGCCTTGCCCTTGGCGCCCGTGCCGCTGCCCTCGATCTTGATGACGAACTCGGAGAGGCGCACTGCTCGTTTCGAGAGCCCGGCATCGGCCAGCACCGCCTCGTTGATGGCATGGTAGACGGCGTCCACGGGGCCGTCGCCCTCGGCGAAGCCGTCGAGGCGGCGGCCGTCGCTGCTCTCCAGGGTCACGGAGGCGGTGCGGAAGACCTCGCCG
>JACQGV010000215.1 GCA_016199375.1 Chloroflexota bacterium
CCCGCCGAGGGCAGCGCCGCCGCCATCAGGTGGAGCTGGGCATTGCCCGCCCGCAGCCGTCGCCGCGCGATGTTCTGCGCTTGGCCCAGGCCCAGCTGGCGCTCCGCCTCCTCCACGGCCGCCAGGGCGGCGTCCATGGTCAGGAGCTGCCCCACCTGCTTCTCGGTGATGAAGAGGGCCACGGCTGCCTCCTATAACACGCTATAAAACACCGGTATTGGCGCCATCATAGCCGAGAGCGTGACGGCGGCACAACGCCGCTGGCGATGACATAGGCCCTTGCGCTAGACTGTTCCCTTGCTGGGCATCAGTGGCGGAGGAGCGATGGCCAAGGAGCTGTTCTTCGAGGACGTTGAGATGGGCGACCCCCTGCCCAGCCTCGCCTTCCAGTTCGACCCCGCCAGCATCCGCGCCCTGGTCGACGTCTGGTGGCCCGAGCGCGGCGCCACCCGCTTCGACAGCGAGGCGGAGGCGCACCGGGACGGCTTCCCCCGCCCTATCGTCCCCAGCCACCTGAGCATCGGCTACCTGGGGAACGTGGTCCTGGCCTGGGCCGGCAACGTCCGGCTGGCGAAGCTGGACAGCATCTGCCGCCAGGTGCTGTTCAACAACGACCATGTCACCTGCCAGGGCTTTGTGGTGGACAAGGCGCTGCAGGACGGCCTGCCCCTGGTGCACGCCGACTTGTACATGGAGAGCGAGCAGGGCGAGCGGCCCCTGACCAGCAGCGCCCTGATTCTGGTGCCCACGCGCGAGGGCCCCAGCGCTCACACCCTTCCCGGCTTGCCACCCCCTGTCGCCGGCGCCGCTACTTCCGTGGGACTGTCCAGCGTGGACGCCCAGGGGCTGAAGGTGGACTTCGACCGCAGCGTCATTGGGGTCGAGCAAGACCTCGGCGCCGTCACCATCACCGAGGAGCGCATCGTGGCCTACGCTCGGGCGGTGGGAGCCTCCGACCCCATCTACTGGGACCGGCGGGCGGCCCAGCACGGGCCCTACGGCGGCCTGGTGGCGCTGCCCACCTTCTGCTCCATCCTCAGCACCCGCAGCCGCGGTGGCATCGGGCCCGACGTCAAGCTGAAGTTCGGCACCACCGGCCAGGAGGCGACCCTGGCGGTGGAGAACTACCGCCTCATCCGCCCAGGCGACGTGCTGCGCATCCTGGCCAAGGTGAAAGACGTCTACGCCAAGACCGGGCGCAGCGGCACCATGGTCTTCACGGTCTACCAGGACACCTTCCTGGACCCCCAGGGCACGCCGGTCGCCGCCGTCACCCGCTCCTCCGTCAACTTCTAGCCCTCAGGCGGCGTGGTCTCCCGAGGCCTGCATCTAGTGCCCCGGCGCCGCCTCGCTGGCGGCGGGCGCGGGCCCGTCGCCGGGGGTGTACATGTGAACCTTGCGCACCGGCCAGGAGATCTCGATGCCCTCCTGTTGGAAGCGCAGGTGGAGGGCCTTGATGAAGTCGTGGGTCAGGCCGAACTGCTCCACGTACCCCTTGGCGCGCAGGACAGCGACGAAGTTGATGTTGGAGTCGCCGAACTCGCGGTATACAAAGGCCGGCTCGGCGCCTGGGACGGCTCCCGGTTGTTCCCTTTGCAGGCGACGGGCCACCTCCAGGGTCACCCGCTCCACCTTCTCCAGGTCGCTGCCGTAGGCCACGCCGCAGCTCACCGTGAAGCCCACCTCGGGCGTGGGCGCCGAGTAGTTGGTGACGATGCTCTCGGCCAGCTTGGAGTTGGGGATGATGACCACGTTGTTGGTGAGTGCCGCCAGACGGGTGCTGCGCCAGCCGATCTCCGTGACAGTGCCCCGGAGGCCATCCGGCAGCTCGATAAAATCGCCCACCTTGATGGCGCCGTCGGTGGCGATGTTGGTGCCGGCGAAGAAGTTGCTTAGGGTGTTCTGGAAGGCCAGGGCGATGGCCAGGCCGCCGATGCCCAGGCCCGCCAGCAGGGGCGCGATGTTGATGCCCAGCTGGTTGAGCAGGAAGACCGCGCCCAGGCCCAGGACCGCCGCCATGGCGATGCGCCGCACGATGGGCAGGATGTTTTCGTCTATGCGGGTCTTGGTCCGGCTGGCCAGCTCCTGCCCGTACCAGGTGATGAAGACGTTGACCAGGCGGCTGCCGGTGTAGGTCCCCAGCAGGACCGCCAGGGCGCCCACCGCTCGTCGGAAGACCAGCTCGTAACGGTCAACGATGGGCAGGACGGCCAGAGCCAGGTAGGCGCTGACCATGACGATGGCCAGGAAGACGGGGCGCTCCAGGGCCTGGATCAGCAGGTCATCCAGGGTCGTCTTGGTGCGGGCGGTCAGGCGCTTGACGACGGTGCGCGCAACCGGGTAGACGAACCAGGCCACCAGCAGGCCACCGAAGAAGACGGCCAGGCTGCGCACCAGGTCGCCCAGGACCAGTCCGGAAAGAAGTTGAATGTGCATGCTCTTGCTCTAGCGGCGCTTGATGACTGTGCTGGCGGGGAGCTTCTGCTTCACGATATAGCCAGCGGACTCCAGCTTGTTTAGGACCTCGTCGAGCGACAAGGCGTTAGGATTGCGGTGCCTATTGCCTTCTAAGTAGCCCTGTAGCTCCAGATAATCGGTGCCCTCTGGCCGCACGGCAGCCAGGATAACGCTGTGAATGCTGCCCGGGTACCCTAGCTCCGCATCTACATTCTTGGGGTTCATGCATCTCCTCACTTGTAGTTTTCACCATTCAGTATAGTCGCTGGCAGCATAGGTATCGGCCCCCCCATCCTGTCTCCTCCTGTGCCAAACGCCCCTTTACTGCATAGAACGTCAGTTCTATTATGAGGCCCGTCGGGCGGGGTGGCGCGGCGTGCAGCGCAGAGACGGGCGGCCCGCCTCCCCGGCCCCGACTGGGCTCGCAGCCCGGCCCAGCGGGGGCCCAGGTCAAAGGTAGCGGGGAAGAAAGGAGTTGTGCCATGGCCCTGACCCTGGCGGAAGCCGCCAAGCTCTCCAACGACGTCCTCTTGCAGGGCGTCATCGAGACCATCGTCAAGGACAGCCCCATCTTGCAAGCCATGCCCTTCATCGAGATCGTGGGCAACGGCCTCACCTACAACCGCGAGGCCACCGCGCCCACCGCCGCCTTCTACGACATGGGCGACGCCTGGGCCGAGTCCACACCCACCTTCACCCAGGTGACGGCGACCCTCAAGATACTGGGCGGCGACGCCGACGTGGACAACTTCCTGGCCCGCACCCGCTCCAACATCCAGGACCTGGAGGCGGCCGTCATCGCCCTCAAGGCCAAGGCCGTGCAGCAGAAGTTCGAGGACACCTTCATCAACGGCGATACCGCGGTGGACGCCAAGTCCTTCGATGGCGCCGACAAGCTCACGGACAGCTCTCAGGCGGTCAGCATGGGCGCCAACGGCGGCACCCTCACCCTGGAGAAGCTGGACGAGCTCATTGACAAGATCAAGGGCGGCAAGCCCCAGCTCCTCCTCGTGAGCCGGCGCTCCCGCCGCAAGCTCACCGCCCTCTCGCGCGCCGCCGGCTCCGGCCTGCTGCAGACCGACCGCGATGCCTTCGGCCAGATGGCCCAGTTCTACGACGGCATCCCCCTGGGCGTCAACGACTACATCTCCGACGCCAAGACGGTGGGCACCAGCACCGATTGCTCCACGGTCTACGCCCTCCAGCTCGGCGAGGGCGCCGTCGCGGGCCTCACCGCGCCCGGCGGCCTCACCGTGGAGCGGGTGGGCAGCCTGGAGACCAAGGACGCCAGCCGCACGCGGGTGAAGTGGTACGTGAGCTGCGCCCTGTTCAACATCAACAAGCTGGCCAAGCTTACTGGTGTTAGGGACTAGGAGAGCTAGCTCAGGCGGTTTCCATTGGAGTCGGCCTGGTAGAAGTTGATCTTGGGTGGCCCGTGATGCCCTCGGATAACGCGGTGGCCCTTCAGTGCCTGGACGCGCCAATAGTGCTGCGGGGAGTGAGCGCAGACCGCATCAGCGTAGTAGACCTCGTCCGACCGGCCCGACGGGCTGACTGGCCGCACTTCGCGCACCTCAAGGGCCGAGCCGTCCAAGGCGCAATGAAAGTTCAGCCACTTCACCCCATGATCCAAGGCAGCCCAAGAGTGTTTCGGCAGGCTAGGCTCCTGGAAAAGCTCGAGACCCTTTGCGGCTTGGTAGGCGCCCCACCTGTGCGGGGGCCTGGACGCGCACCTCGCGACGATGCTCGTGTCGCCGCGGTGCCAGCGGGAGCGGACCGTCTCCGCCGTTTGTGGCGCCAGTTGTGAGCCGTCTAGCGGGCAGAAGTAGGGCATGGCTCTGAAAACCACCGGCCGACATTGGGGAGCGTCCCGCTAAGG
>JACQGV010000216.1 GCA_016199375.1 Chloroflexota bacterium
CAGCACCGGCGGCTCCGTCTCCAGGGTCATCGGGCTGGTGCGGGCGGCGGGCGCCCTCCCACTGGGGGCCAGCGTCATCGCCGACCGCACCGGCGGGCGCCTGGACCTGGGCCTGCCCCTGCGCGCCCTGGTCACCCTGGACATACCTTCCTGGAGTCCAGCGGAGTGCCCCCTGTGCCGGGCTGGGGCGCCCCTCGTCCAGCCCAAGGACTAGGGACTCCGAGTTTGCTGGTGCTGCGGGTTTCAACCCGCACGGCTGGCATGGACCGCCACTCGCCCTGGGCCTGCCGAAGGGTCGAGGGATGAGCCACACCTGTTGCCAGCCTCGTTGGAAAGGAGAGGCCCCGCCGGGTGGCGGGGCCTCTCGCCGCGGTGAGAGCCAGGTTAGGGCTTGACTACCAGGCCCTCGAAGTGGACCGGATAGGCATGGCCCTTGATTCGCTGCCACTCCAACACCCGGTCGCGGGCGATGAATACCCGCTCCGCCTGCACCATCCACAGGTACACCGCGTTGTTGTACATGGCCCGGTTGACCTCCCGCATGAGCTCATGGCGCTTCTGGGGATCGGATTCCACCTCCTGGAGCTCCAGGTACTTGTCAATGTCGGGGTTGTTGACGGCGCCGTAGGTCCCGCGCTCCCCGGAGTGGGCGTAGACGCTGGCCAGGCTCGACATGTCGGGCCGGCTGATGAAGGTGCTCAGGCCGCAACCCGTGAGGCCAGGCGGGATGGTGATCTCCTTGCGGGCGTGCTTAGGCGGCTCGGAGCCGAGGGTAGCGGCATCGAGGATCCTGATATTCAGCTTGATGCCCACGTCGGCGAAGTAGCGCTGCATCGCCTCGCCGATGGTCTTGCCGTTGACGGTAGTGCGGAAGTCGGTCTCGAAGCCGGTGGCGTAGCCCGCCTCCGCCAGCAGCTTTTTAGCCATGGCCGGGTCGTAGGGGAAGGGCCTCAGGTCCGGGTCGTAGCCGATGGCGATGGGGCTGAAGGGGTACTGGGCGGTGGGCTCCCCGAAGCCGGCGTTCAGGGTCTTGATCAGCTCCTCTTTGTTGACGGCGTAGTTCATGGCCCGCCGCACCCGGATGTCCTGGAAGGGGTGCTTCTCGTAGCGGGAGGTGTCCTGCCCATAGAAGTTACAGGTGGTCCCGCCGGCGCCCTTGACGGAAAAGGTCTTGATATCGGGCCGCCGGAGGGCCTCGGTGAGGGTGCCCAGGTCGGAGGCGACCATCATGTCGGCCTCGCCTGCCTTCAGGGCTGCGAACTGGGTGGTGAGGTCGGGGATGACACGGAGCACCAGCCTCTTGATCCGGGCCGCCTCCCGGTAGTGCTCCGGCACCGCCTCGAACTCCATCACTTCCTCGAAGACGTGGCGGGTGAGCTTGAACGGGCCGGTGCCCACAGGCTTCTTGAATGCCGCCTGGGCCTCGTCGCGGTCGTTACCATCCTTGTAGGGCAGGAAGCTCTTGGGGTAGATGCGACCGGGGCCTGCACCGGGGTACTTGGCCAGGTCCACCAGCGTCTGCGGGAAAGGCGCCTTGAACCGGTAGATTACCGTGGAGGGGTCCGGCGTCTCCACCTTGTCGAAGACGCCGCGCAGCTGCGCCCCGCTGTGGGTGCGGTAGTCCGCCTTGATGTAGCGCAGGTAGGCGTTGGCGAGGTCCGCCGAGGTGATCTCGCTGCCGTCGTGGGCCTTCACGCCCTTGCGGACCTTGAAGGTCCACGCCCTCCCGTCGGCGCTGATGGTCCAGGTCTCGCCGATGCCGCCCACCAGCCGGTAGTCCAGGTTGGGCTCCACCACCGAGTCGTACAGGTGGTCCATGTACTGGACCGCGTTGGAGCTGCGGTACTGGGCAGGGTCGAAGTTGTTGTCCACAAAGTCGGTCTGCAGATAGGTGAATGTGCCAACCTGCTGTCTCTTCGCGGCCGCCGTCGGCGTGGGGGCGACGGTGGGCGGCGTCAGCACCTGGGCTGTTGACGTTGGGGTGGGCTGGGCCGGCGCCCTGGTGGCGGTAGCGGCTGGAGCTGGGGCCGCCGGCCGCGCCGTGGGTGTCGCCGTGGGCGCGGCAGCGCCCCCGCAGGCCACTCCTACGATGGTGAGAGCAACGATGGCAGCGGACAAGGGCCGGGTTCGACGCACTTCACTCCTCCTTCTCCCTGGGGCGTGCTGGCAAGTCGCCCTCCAGTACACAGTTTGCCACCCCCGTCAATACATTCGCCCTACAGGGCAGGTGGCTCGACCAGGTTAAACCGAACGGCACCCGCTTGGGCAAGAAACAGGGGGGCCCCGCCCGGCTGCGGGGCCTCCTGTCGCAGTGTGAGCCAGGTCAGGGCCGGACGACGACGCTCTCCAGGTGGACCGGGTAGGCATGGCCTTTGATGCGCTGCCACTCCAAAACTCGCTCACGGGCGATGTAGACGGTTTGCGCCTGCACCGTCCACAGATAGACCACGTTCTTGTACATGGCGCGATTAGCCTCCCGCATCAGCTCGTGGCGCTTCACTGGGTCCGTCTCCACCTCCTGGAGCTCCAGGTACTTGTCCACGTCGGCGTTGGCCACGGCGCCGTAGGTGCCCCGCTCCCCCGAGTGGGCATAGACGTTGGCCAGGCTCGACATGTCGGGCCGGCTGGTGCCGCCCGTGAGGCCGCAGCCGGAGAGCCCGGGCGGATATAGAATTTCGCCCCGCGCATGCTTGGGCGGGTCGGCCCCCAGGGTGGCCGCGTCGTAGATCCGTATGTTCAGCTTGATCCCCACGGCGGCCAGATAGGCCTGGATCGCCTGGCCCACCTCCTTGCCGTCCACACTGGTGTGAAAGTCGGTCTCGAAGCCTGTGGGGTAGCCCGCAGCGGCCAGCAGTTGCTTGGCC
>JACQGV010000214.1 GCA_016199375.1 Chloroflexota bacterium
CGTCACCAGCACCGTCAGCAGCAGCGAGCTCAGCTTCCAGCCCCGCACAGTGGTCATGCTCTTCATCCTGTGGTCCTACGCTGGGGAAGCGGGCGCGGGGTCCGCGCCCGCTTCCCCAGGATGTCCCTTAAGCCGTCCTGGGACGGCGCGCCAGCCACAGCACCAACACGCCCGCCGTCAGGGCCGCCAGGCCACCGCCCACGAACCACCAGACCGGCAGGGTCTGGGGGCCCGTCACCGGCGCGGCCACCCGACTGTGCGGCACACTGCTGAAGCCGTCGTGGGGCAGCGCCAGGTAGGGGAAGGAGTTGCGGAAGGGCTTATCGTTGGCGTCCACGCCGTCGCCGAGCTGCACACCAGTGGCGTCGGCCTTGAAGTCGGGATGGAACAACGGGTAGGCCGCGCCCGCCACCGCTCGTAGCGAGATGTCGGTTACGTCGTCGGCCAGCCGGCGCCCGTTGGGATAGCCCTGGTTGTCGCCGCCCAGGACGCCCATCCGGTTGGGGCTGGCTGTGGGCGGGATGGCGAGGTTCAGCCGCAGCTCCTCGGCCGGCCTCACCCCCGGGGGTTGGGTAAGGCCAGGAATGCCGGTCAGGAAGATGGCGATCAGGTCGTCCCGCTGGCTGGCGCTGCCGAAGGGCCCCTGCGGTGGCACGTTGATCTTATACAGCGCCTTGAGCAGCGTGCCCAGCTCGGGGTCGGTGACGTAGTTAGCGAACTGGGCGTCATCCTTGGGCTGCGCGGCGTTCCAGACATCCTTCTTGCCCACTGGTATGACCACCTCGTTCACCAGCGGAGCGCCCAGCCTTGAGACCTGCACGAGAGGCCCCGAGCTCGTGGGCGCAGCGCCGGCTGAGGAGAGCACCCTGGTGGTCGGCCGCGCCGCCGTGGTCCACACGCCGATCACCGCCGCCGCGTCGCTGGCGCTGGCCGGCCTGGTGCCGGTCCGGGTGAGTTGGCTGATGGGCACTTGCAGAGCGATGGAGTGGACGTTGTAGCCGGCCAGCCCGTCTACTCCCCCGCCGGCGTTGCCCGGCAGCTTGCGGATGGTCAGCAGGTCGAAGATGCCGCCCAGCTCAACGAAGAAGGGGTCGTCTGTGGGGCCCGTGAAAACTGATATTCCACCAGGGAGGGTCTGGATTGCTCCGATGGAGGCTTCGTAGTTGGGGTTTGATTTGGGGCCGACGTTAGCAGGTGCGACCGGCAGGTTGGTGCCCAGGACTGTACTCGTGCCGCCTGCTACGCGGGTAAGGGTGTAGGTCTGGCGCACGTTCAGATTGGGGTCGGTCACGGACTTGACGGGGCCAGTGTTGTAGAGGAACGTCCCTGGGTTCTGTACGGTGGTCTTGAACCGGAACTGGTACGCGATATCCTCCATGCTGTCGCCGTTGTTGTCCACCTTGATCTCGTAGAGGACATCATCGCCGAAGGAGTGAAAGTTGGGCCCGCCTGCGGGCTCCTCGAAGGGAACATATGCTGCGATGAGGGTCACGGTGTCGGGCTTGTCGGGACTGACGAAGGCGTAGAGGTCGGTGGCGTCCGCCTGGGGGTCCGCGCTAATCAGCGGCGCCTCCCGGTGGCTGGACGCAGTTAGGCCCAGCGGCAGCGCCAGCAGCACCGCCGCCACCGTGAAGAAGGCGGCTACGGCCAGTTTGAGTTTAGACATGGGGCTTCCCTCCTCTTGTCTCCGCCCGGGCCTCCGCTGCAGCGTCAGGCTGCCGTCCCAGGCTTACATAGCCCCATTACGCAGGCCGTAGTCTATTTGGTTCACTACCAGGGTAGGCCACTTGGGTCATTGCCCGGAGAGGAGGGCGCCCGGGTCCCCGGTGTGAACAGGGGAGGGGTCTAGAGTCCGGCCTTGAGGACGATGGCTCCGCTGGGGAGGGGCAGACCACCCGCCGGCTCCACGGTCACCGCCAGCAGGTCGTACCGCGACAGGTCGCCCGTCACCACCGCCGCCGCCTCGCGGCCTGCCTCCACCTGGAACAGGCCCGCGCCGACGGGCTTCCCGTCCTTCAGCAACCACACCTGATACGTCTTGTCGGGGGGCAGGGTCGGCAGCCCCCGCACCAGCAGCAGGGCCCGCTGCTGCTCGCCCAGCTGCAGTACCTGCCCGCTGGCGCCCGGCGCCGCCTCGGTGCCCTGGGCCGCCAGGATGCGGGTGCTGCTCCGCAGCCGCGCCAGCTCCGCGTCCGCCTGCCGGTTCAGCGAGCGCAGCTGGGCGCCCCACGCTGCTAGCCCGCCCACTGCGAACAGCAGCAGCACCGCTGCCGCAGCGTAGGGCAGGGGCGTAGCGAAAAAGCTCCGCGGGCCGCCGCGCCGCCGTGCGTGGGCCGGAGTGTCGGGCTGCCGTTCGCGCGTTGCCAAGTCCGCGCGGGCCGCCTGCAGCAACCGTGTCTTCAGCCGCGCGGGCGGCGCCCGCTGCTCGACGGCCAGGGGCAGAACTGCTACCAGCGCCTGCTCCTGCGCCAGCCGCGCCCGGCACTCCGGGCACGCGGCCACGTGGGCCTCCACCTCCCGCCGTTCACCCTCCGGCAACGCCGCGAGGGCGTAGGCGGCCGTAAGCTCCGCGACCTGGGCGCATTCCATCCTAGCCTGCCGTCCTTATGCCCTGGGACTCCAGCAAGTCCTTCATCTTCTCCAGGGCCAGCCGCAGCCGCCCCTTCACCGTCCCCAGGGGCACGTCCGTGGCATCCGCGATCTCCGCTTGGGTCAGCCCCCCAAAGTAGGCCAGCTCCAGCGCCTGGCGCTGGCTCTCCGGGAGCTGCGCCAAGGCCTGGCGCAGCAGACCATGGTCCAGGTGATTGGCCACCTGCGACCAGAGGTCGTCGGTGTTGAGCCGGAACTCCGACGCGCTCAGCTCCACATCGCGTTCCGCCTTGGCCTGGCGGCGCCGCAGGAAGTCTATCGAGCGGTGGCGCGATGACGCCAGCAACCAGGCCCGTACGCTGCCACGGCTGCCATCGAAGCTCTGGGCCTGACGCCAGAGGTTGAAGAACACCTCCTGCACCACATCCTCCGCCAGGCTGCCATCTCCCAGCACCTTGAACGCCAGCGAGTAAGCGAGCCCGCCGAAGCGGTCGTAGAGCTCCTCCAGCGCCTGCACTTCCTGGCGCTGGAGCGCCGCGATGAGCTCCTGGTCCGTGCGCTCGTTCGTCATTAGTCAGCTACGCAATCGCCCGCTGTACAGATTATCGGGCCCGGCCCAACAAGGGTAGTCGCAGCGCCCTGGAACGGTCAAGTTGTACGGGGACTCGGCCGCAGCCGTCTGCTGAACAGGCGCGGCTGGATTACACGCAAGGAAGGCCCACCGTCACCCCTTCCGACGCCGGACTCGCCACAGGGGGAACGGTCGCTCGTCGAACCCCCTGATCCGGGCCTCGAATTGCTCCGCCTCCAGCCCCTCGCCCCGCTCATCCAGGAGCTGGGCTACTTCCGGGTCGTTGCGAACTGCCTCTGAAATAATGACGTCCTCGCCGGAGGAATAGCGGTCCAGCCGGGCGGCAAGGTTCACCGTGGACCCGAAGTAGTCCAGCCGCTCGTTGAGGGTAACTGCGATACAATGCCCAAGGTGGATGCCGGCCTTCAGGAGCAGCGGTCGCTCACCGGCCCTGGGCGTGGCCAGCTCCTCCTGGGCGTTGAGCACGGCGCGGAGGGCTGCGACGGGACGGGCAAAGGCGGCCATGATCGCGTCGCCGATGGTCTTGACCACAGCACCGTCTTGAGCGGTGACGGCCTTTCTCAACACACCGAAGTGGTCCAGGACGCGCCCGAAGGCGGGGGCATCGCCGATTTCCTGGTATAGACGGGTTGACTCCCTGAGGTCGGTAAAGAGGACGGTCAGGGTGCCGACCGAAAGCTGCTGGCCAGGGCGCAGCACCTCGCTTGAGAAGAGGTCCCGGAATACCTGGCAGGCCGTCACGTCCGCGGCGGTGACGGCCTGATCGCTCCAAGCCGTTCGCTCAAGGACAAACAGCTGCTCCTCAGCCGTCTCATTGACCAACTGAAGGGCTGGTGTCAACGCTACCGGAAGCTCGTCAGACGGCCATCCCGCGGCAGAGGCCGTCAACTTGACTGGCGAGTCTCCCCCCGGCGTGACAA
>JACQGV010000224.1 GCA_016199375.1 Chloroflexota bacterium
TACGCCTCGGGTGTTGCCGCCCACGCCTACCCTTTCGGCGACCGGCCCCACGGGCAGGGTTGTCATCGCTGTAGGCGATGCACCAATGGTCTTCGACCCCCAGAAATCCACCGCGGGTGTGGACAACTTCTTCATCGCCCAGGTGGCCGAATACCTGGTGCGCCGCGATTTGGACGCCAAGCTGATCCCTGGCCTAGCCACCGAGTGGAAGGCGAGCCCAGACGGCCTGAAGGTGGACGTGACGCTGCGGGCCGGCGTGCTCGCCCACAATGGCGAGGCCCTCGACGCGGACGACGTAGTCTTCAGCTTTCAGCGGGCGAGCGACCCCAAGGTCTGGCCCTTCGCTACCAGCTTCCTGCGCGCCTTGGCCAGCGTGGAGAAGGTGGACCCCCTCCACGTCCGCTTCAGCATGAAGCAGAAGGACGTCACCTTCACCAGCCCTGAGATCGCCAGCTTCCGCGTCCGCATCATCCCGAAGGACTACTTCGAACAGGTGGGCGACCAGAAGTACGGCGAGCGGCCCATGGCTACCGGACCCTATATGTTCGTTAGGCAAGCGCCCCGCGAGTACTACGACGTCACCGCCTTCGACCGGTACTGGGGCGACAAGGCCCGCATTAAGGATGGCCACTTCATCGTCGCTCCCGAGGACCTCACCAGGATGGCCTTGCTCAAGACCGGCGACGCCGACCTTTCCATCTCGGTGCCGCCGCCCCTGGTGGAAGACATGCGGAAGACCAGGGGCCTGAAGGTGGTAATGGCCAAGACCAACTACCCGCAGTCCATCATGATCAACACCCTGGTGAAGCCTTTCGATGACGTGCGGGTGCGGCTGGCGATGAACTACGCCGTGGACAAGGAGGCCATCGTCCGCGACCTGCTCAAGGGCATGGGTACCATCTACGGCGTCCTTCTCCCCGGTGTCATGGGCTACGATGCCAGCTTCGACAAGCCCTATCCCTACAACCCTCAAAAGGCGAAGCAGCTCCTGGCTGAGGCGGGCTACCCCAACGGCTTCGAGACCGAATACTACGGTGTCCTGGGCGGCCGCATCCCCCTTACTAAAGAAGTTGGGGAGGCGGTGGCCGGCTACCTCACCGCCGTTGGCATAAAGACCAAGGTCGTCAACGAGGAGTACACCGCCTGGAATACCCGCATCCGCCGCGCCACCAAACCCGACCTACCCAGCTTCGGCTGGATGATGTCAGGGCCGGCGGGCACCCAGGACCCCTTGGGCAACTTCCAGTTCAACTTCATGTGCACGGGCACTTATTCCTGGTACTGCAACAAGGAGTACGACGACCTGGTGATCAAGGCTGAGCAGACGGTGGACCCCAACGAGCGGGCCACGACCTACCGCGAACTGACGCGCATCCTGTACCGGGACGTCCCGCGCATCGAGCTGTACGCCGACGTGCAGGCCTTCGCTCTGAAAGAGAAGCTCCAGTGGACGCCCCCGCCGTTCAACCAGTACACGGAGTTGCGGCACATGTGGTGGGAGCGCTAGCGGCGCCATTCGGGGGTCTGGCCGCTCGGCCTCACGCCGAGGCTAGGCCCCCTATCCTTCCCTCACGAGCGTTGCAGTGAGGCGCTACCTTATCCTACGCATCCTGCAAGCGATCCTGGCCATCTTCGCGGTCAGCTTCATCGTCTTCGTGACCACCCGGCTCTCCGGCGATGTCACGATCCTTATGCTCCCCTTCGACGCTACTGAGGAGAACCGGCTGCAGTTCCGCCAAGAGCTGGGCCTTGACAAGCCCCTATACATCCAGTACGGCATCTTCCTGATCCACGCCGCACGCGGCGACCTCGGTGAGTCGCACCGCTGGCGCAAGCCGGCGATGAAGCTGATCCTGGACCGCATGCCGGCCACGATCCAGCTAGCGTCGGTATCCGTCCTCTTCACCGTGGTCTTCGCCATCCCTATCGGGGTGATCTCGGCCGTGCGCCCGGGTTCCTGGATGGACACCATCGGCAAGACCTTTGCTTTGCTGGGACAGTCCATGCCCAATTTCTGGGTCGGGCTGCTGCTCATCTTGATCTTCGCCGTCCGGCTTGACCTACTGCCGCCCGCCGGGCGGGGCGGCTGGCAACACCTTGTCCTCCCTGCTATAACCCTGGGCTCCGGCGCCATGGCGGCAGTGACGCGCCTCACCCGCTCGGGGATGCTGGATGTGATGGACAGCGAGTTCATCAAAATGGCCCGGATCAAGGGCATCCCGGAACACCTTGTGATCTGGAAGCATGGCCTCAAGAACGCCGCTATCCCGGTGGTCACCGTGCTGGGGCTCCAGATCGCAGGGCTGCTGGGAGGCTCCGTCATCGCCGAGACAATCTTCTCCTGGCCTGGGGTAGGCAAGCAGATCGTGGATGCCATCTACGCCCGAGACTACGCTGTGGTCCAGGCGGGGGTGTTGCTCACCTCCATCATCCATGTGGGCGCCAACCTGGGCGTTGATGTCCTCTACGCCTATATAGACCCGAGGATTCGCTATGCTTAGGGGCGGGCCCAGAGGCGAGCGGTGAGGCCGATCTCCCTTCCCAGAGGAGAGAGGAGGGCCACTGGCCAGCTCCGCGGCGGCCTCCAGGTGACTTGGCGCCGTCTCCCCCTTGTTTCAGGGACAATCCTCCTCTTCGTCCTGGTCGCCGGCATCTTCGCTCCCCTGCTTGCGCCCCATGACCCCGGGGCCATCAACATCGCCCAGGGCGAGCGGCCACCCGCCTGGATGGAGGGTGCTCTGCCCGGGCATATCCTGGGGACCGATCAGATGGGGCGGGACATTCTGAGCCGCCTGATCTGGGGGGCGCGGGTGTCCCTGATCGTGGGCTTCTCGGGGATAGCCATTGCTGGCATTGTTGGGAGCTTGCTGGGCCTGGTCTCCGGCTACTACGGCGGCTGGGTGGACCACGTGATCATGCGGGTGGTGGACATCCAGATGTCGGTGCCGGCCATTCTGCTGGCCCTGCTCCTGGCGGCAGTGCTAGGGGGCGGGCTGTACATCATCATCGTAGTCATCGCAGTAGTGTACTGGGCCTTCTACGCCCGCATCGTCCGCGGCGAGACCCTATCGGTGAAAGCCCGCGACTTTGTGGCCCTAGCCAAGGTCGCCGGCTGCGGCACACCCCGCATCCTGCTGCGCCACATCCTCCCCAACGTGGGCAACACCATCGTGGTCGTTGTCACCCTCCAGTTGGGCAGCGCCATCATCCTGGAAGCGGCCCTGAGCTTTCTGGGGCTAGGGGTACAACCGCCGACGGCGGCCTGGGGGCTGATGCTAGCTGATGGCCGTACCCTCCTGGGCGTCGCCTGGTGGATCGCCACCTGGCCTGGCTTGGCGATCATGCTGACCGTGCTGGGCGCCAACATGTTGGGGGAGTGGCTGCGCGTCGCCCTTGACCCCAAGCAGCGGCAGGTGTGATGTCGAGCCGCCGGCCCGGCGGACCAGAGCGAGTACCACGGTTCAGTAGCAGTGTCAGGGCTCTCCACTGGCTGCATGCTGCTGCCTTCCTTGTCCTGCTGGGCACCGGACTCATAACCTTTGTGCCCGCCCTCGGAGGGCTGACAGGCCACCGCTTCATCGTGCGCAACCTGCACATCTTCATGGGGTTCGTGCTGGTCCTCGGGCCCATCGTTGTCTTCGCTTTGGGAGACCGCCGCGGCCTGCGCCGGGACTTAGGGGAGATCGACCGTTTTGATGCTGACGACGTGAAGGCATTGAAGCGGCCTTGGCGGGCGCTCTCTGGCAGCGCCGGGCCCTACGGCCGGTTCACCCCCGCCCAGAAGCTGAACGCCATCTTCACTGCCGCCACCATCGTCCTTTTCTTTGTCACCGGGGTAATCATGTGGCAGTTCCCACGCTTCCCTGGCTGGGTGGTCCGCAACGCCAACTTCGTCCACGACTGGCTGACCCTGGCTGCCGCCCTGGTCTGGCTCTGGCACGTCTATTTCGCCGCCGTCCACCCCTCCACTCGTGAGGCCCTACGGGGTATCACATTGGGATGGGTGCGGGCCGACTGGGCCCTCCAGCACCATGAGAAGTGGTACCGCCTGGGCAAGAAGACCTCGAGGGACGCCGAAGAATAGCGCGGCCACTTCCTGGCGCCACTATCCGTGCCAGAAACAGAATCCCTCTGAAGCGCCAAAAACGAAGGCGACGGTTGTCGTTGTCCAGGGAAAATGTCAGGGTTTACTGTTCAGCGATTCTGTCAGTAAGTCCCCTCTTTGCCAATGCGGCAAGCTAGCCGGTTTAAGCGGCGCCCAGTCCGGTGCGGTAAGATAGGCTTGGACCCAATGGGGCCTGTCTGATCGCCCAGGCGACGGGGAGGTTAAGGAGCGCTCATGCTCAATCTGACGCGGCTCTGGTGCGGAGCCCCCACACCGGGGGACGGCCTGCGCTACGGCGAGTCCCCTCGTGGCGATGGCCCTCCGCGCCAAGCTCAGGTGCACCACCGGCCGGTGGTGGTCTGGAACAGCACCCGCCGCTGCAACCTTCACTGCGTCCACTGCTATATCTCGGCGGTTGGCGAGGCCGACCCCGAGGAGCTGGACACAGGCTGGGCCTTGAAGGTGCTGGACCAGCTGGCGGACTACCGGATCCCGGTCCTGCTGCTCTCCGGCGGCGAGCCCCTGGCGCGGCCCGACGCCCTGGGCATCGCCAGCTACGCGGCGTCAAAAGGGCTCCGTGTCGGGCTGTCCACCAACGGGACCCTGCTCACGCGGCCGGTGGTACAGCAGTTGCGTAAGAGCAAGGTGGCCTATATCGGCATCTCCATTGATGGCCCCGAGGCGCTGAACGACAAGTTCCGGGGCAGCCGGGGCGCTTTCCGGTTGGCCCTGGAGGGCATCCGCAACGCGCTGGCAGAGGGGTTCCGGGTGAGCCTGCGTTTCACCCTCACCAGCTACAACCACCGGCATCTGGGGGAGGTCTTCGACCTCGTGGAGAGGGAGGGCCTACCCCGCCTATGCATCTATCACCTGGCCTACGCCGGGCGCGGCGCCCGCATCAGCAGCCGCGCCGACCTGTCCCACGAGGAGACGCGGCAGGCCGTGGACCTCTGCCTGGAGCGGACCGAGCACTTGCACCGCAAGGGCCTGGGTACAGAGGTGCTGACGGTGGACAACCACACCGACGCCGTCTACCTGGCCCTCCGACTGTTGGAGGAGCGGCCCCAGCAGGCCCACGATGCCCTGAGCATCCTGCGCCGCAACGGCGGCAACGCCTCGGGGGTAGGTATCGGGGCCATCGGGCCCAAGGGCGATGTGCACGCCGACCAGTTTTCCCACCACCGCTCCTTCGGGCGGGTGCAGGAGCGTCCCTTCGGCACCATCTGGGAGGACA
>JACQGV010000217.1 GCA_016199375.1 Chloroflexota bacterium
CAGGGCAAGCCCTGGACGCCAGCACCGCCTCGGACCTGATCCGGGACCTCCGGCGTCTTCTAGAGCCCCGGGAGGACGGCAGTGAGGCGGATGAGGCACCTGTGTGATCCAAGAGTGTGGCCGGGGAATGGACACCGAGTTCGTTGCGTTCTTGTTGTGCATTATTGGATCGCTAAGCCCTTCCCCGTCGAGGGATGATCGTTAGGGCGGCTCTCCTGTTTCAGTGGAGCAATGACCGTCAGGATCCTGTCGGGCTTGACTCTCCTGGCCTCCTCCGTGCGCAACAGTTCCAGCTTCACCCCATGGCGCATCAGGGTTCTCCTGAGGGACGCTTGTCTCCATGGCCTCTAAACTTCCCCGATAACAGTCTCTTCAGCCCCCAGGGCCTGTCCAGCTCCTCCAGCACCTGCTTGGCATCGAGGCTCAGCCCTTCCGCCAGGGACTCGGCGGCACGCTCGCGCGGTATCTGCTTGCTTTGCAGGGCCGCCCTGAGGACCTTGTACCGCACTTCCATGGACGGCCCCCGCCTCTTCCAGTCCTGGAAATAGCGTAGGCGGTCCTCGGGGAGACGCCCATCAGGGGAGCGGCGCGCGCTGGCCTCATGCCCCGGTCGAACAGGTCGAAGGCCCGGCGCCTGGCCTCCTCCGTCTTCATCGAGCTTGATGGGGTACCTGAGGGCTTTCCGCCGGAAGCGCTCGAGCAAGAGCACGCGCCTGATGTTGCTCAAGAGGGGACACATGACACTCCGCCTGCCCTTTCCCTGGGGAAACGCCGGCCCCTGCCCCTCTCCTTCGGGCAGCGGACTGATCCCGAGCGGTGCCTCGGATGTTGTTTGGTCCTGCCCCCCCACGTCTCCCCAGGGCGCCGCTTCCCAGTTCGGGTGGAGTGTAGGCGCTTCCGCCGCCCAATGTCTACGCCGCAGGAAACCATCATCACACCAGCCCAGCCAAAGCTATCCCCATTGCCCAGGACCGTCCTCAATCGGAGGCAGCGGGCGTATTGTATAGGCCCCCTATACACCGGCGGCCTCAAGATACCTCTTGCGGAGGAGAGAGAGCTCCTGGCCTCGGGGGTTTTGTGGTCTCCCCTTGTCCACCGGGAGGGCCTCCAGCCTGGGCAGCCGCGCTCGATTCGCCTCCACGAGCGCAACCACATGCCTGCCCTGCGCGTTGAAATCAGACCCGCGTTGAGCCACGCTGGCCTCGCCCCGTCCACGTGTGCCACGGCGGAGCGAACCGCCGACCTTGTTCGCCAGATTACGCATCCTTGAGGATGTTTTGGCGCCCCATGAGGTCCATGAGATCGTCTCTTGCGTGGGGAAATCGCCCTATGAGAGCGACCTGCGCGCTTTTCCATTGGATTGTGCATCCTTTGAGGTCCTTGGGTTCGCCCAGATCGAGCTTCGGGATGACATTTTCGCGGACCAGGTGCGTGAAGCGATCTCCCTGGCGCTGCAAAGCGCAGGTTGGGAAAGCCCCATACTCGATTCGCTCGTCCTGGTGGCACGAGGGCCCCGTATACGGGGGAGCGGTGGCCTTCGACGAGAATTGTTCGAATTGTTCGTGTCCAGCCCGCTTGATCGAAGCCGGGCACGTCTCAAGACAGGCTTCTATGGAGGGCTTGGACGGGCGGAAACGCCTGGAAACGGCGGTCCCCAAGAGGAAACGCATCATAGTAGCCCGGTCGCCAAAGGGGATGGCGGCCGTGCCCCTCTGCTCTTGACACCAGCCCAATCCCGCGAGATTGAGGTGGACTCGATCATTTGGACACGTTAGGGAACCGCACCCGGCATGTAGGCGTTTTCGAACGTCCAGCCCGCGTTGGCGCCAGCCCTACTGCCGTCCGTTTGGGAACCAGCCCCACCACCTCTCGGTGTCGCAACTGGTGCACTTGATGCTGACCGCCACGTGCCCTTTGGCCCCGCAGCCGCAGCTGAACCTGCCTCTCAAACGCGATAGCGGACTCGCCTTCAACGCGTCACCAAGCCGCACCGTCGCCTCCCTGGTTTCCTCGAGGGTCTGCTCCACCTCAGCAACCCTTCCGTCCAGTACCAACAGTCTGCTCTCCACCTCCAAGGGTGCCCGCGCCTCCCTGATCTGCCGCTCCAGCTGAGCCTTCCGCAGCTTCTTCTTCAGCCTTACGATGTCAGGATCACCCTCCACTGCCGCCTCGGCCTGGGCCTGACTGCCTTCTCGGCCGGCGGCGGGGAGTGCCGTCACCCGGCGCGCCATCTTATAGACCGTCCCTTTGGAATAGCCCTGTCTGACCAGCTCCGCAGCCGGTTTCCCAGCCGTCAACAGACGCACGATGGCCTCCTGCTTGCCCAGCTTCTCTACCATGTAGTCCCTCCTGTATCCAAGGCCCCCAGGGGCATGCCTGCGTTGGAGACGCCAGTCCACCGGTAGACTCTCCCAGAAGGAGTACACCGGAGTCTCCTGCCCGGTCTACTCGCTCCCCCTCCCTGGGCGGTGGCCAGTGTAGCCGCGTCCACTGCCCTCGTCTACGCCGCTGGCCAGGCGCCTGGGAGAACAGAGTATGGGGCCATACCGCCCCGATACGAACAAGTAGCTAACGGAGTGCTCGCCTGAGCGATTGGCTTGCAGGGGAAGAAGTGGGCTAGCGGCCAGGTCCATCGAACAAGGACAGGTCGCGCGCCGGCACGGTCAAGGCGCGGGCGATCCGGCGGATGTTCTGCAGGGACGGATTCAGCTTGCCCCTTTCGACACCGGTCGCGTCCCATAACATGGCGCCTACAGGTACGCCACAGCCTTGCCGCCGGGTGTAAACTCAGCGCAAGGCCCTGTACACAAACGTATAGGGAAAAACGCCGAAGGCAGGGAGCACCGAAAGCCGCAGCCACCGGCTCAGGTTGTGGATCGGCTCGGATGGGGCGGCTCCAGAGGGGCTCCCTATCTATCCTCCGCTGCGGTCCTGACCCTGGCCATCCTGGCCACAGTGTGAGTTGGATAAATGCACCACCTGGGAGAAAGAACCCGCAGAGCGAGGGTCACGCGGGGACTTCAACGGAGATCTGGGTGCCCTTCCCTGGCGCTGACTGCACCTCTAGCCTCCCACTGAGGAGGCGCGCACGCTCCTCCATCCCTACCAGGCCCAGCTTCCCTTCGGCAGTGAGATCTCCCAGGCGGGCAGGCGCACGGAAGCCCTGGCCATTGTCCGCCACGGCGACACCGGCGCGGCCTTCCTTGAAGTACACCGCCACCTTTGTCTGGGTAGCCCCGGCATGTTTCTCGACGTTTCGAAGGGCCTCCTGGACGATCCTGAAGAGGCCCAACTCGGTATCAGGCGCGAGCCGGCGGGATGTACCGCTCATCTCAAGGTGCACCCGAAAGCCCAGCCGGCGGCTGAGTTCCTCTGTCAAGGCCTGGATCGCCGGGCCGAAGCCAAGGTCGTCCAGGACCGAGGGCCGCAGTTCGCGGCTGAAACGGCGCAGAAGGCCCAGTGTCTCTTCGGCCCTCTCCCGTACGCCCGCCAGACCCCGCCTCACGGGATCAGGGAGCGAATCGCTGCTCTGGAGCAGCGTGGCCAGGTCGCGGCAGATGAGGACCATGGACTGGACGGGCACATCGTGAAGCTCTCTTGCTATGCGTCGCTGTTCCTCTTCCTGGGCCCGCATCACTAGGCTCGCATAGGACTGCAGGTTCTGCTGCTGGCGCTGCTGCTCGGTCACGTCCCTGAGCACTGCTTGTAGCAGCGGGCCTTCCTGGCTGTGCACCAGGGCGCAGGTGGCTTCCACGGCGACTTGGCTACCCCTATTAGTCACCAGAGAGAGGTGTATCGGCTTGGGGAGGTCAGCGGTGACAGACCTCTGCACAGCCTCCCAGCCCGAGGCCTGAAGCAGAGCATCTGCCCGCATCGCCGTCAGCCCCTTGAGGGTGTAGCCGGTGAGCCTGCCGGCTGCCGCGTTGGCGGCCAGCAGCTCGCCAGCAGCCCCGAAGACCAGGATGGCGTCTCCGGCCGCCTCGAACAGATTCTGGTACTTTTCCTCGGACACCTGGAGCCTGGCGCTGGCCTCCTCGGCCTTGAAGCGCTGGCGCACCTCCCGCTCTACTCTCCAGGAAAGGAGGCTGCCCACTGCCACGACCACCGCGAGCTGGGTCAACTCTCCCTCGAAACTGAAGGCCGTGGTGTGCCACAAGAGGATGTTAGGTGTGGTGAGGATCGTAGCCGATAGGCCTGTGAGGATGCCCCCCTCCAGTCGGAAGTGGAGGCTGGCATAGGCCACGGGTATGAGGAACAGGGTCACCGGGATGTGGTGAAAGCTGCCGAATGGCTCCTGATAGCCGCCGGCCTCGGTGTAGGTGTGCAGGGCGGCGACACCCAGCACCATGGCCTGGATGAACCAGAAGCGCCGGTCACGGGCGCGGGCGGGCAAGCGAGAAAGGGCATGGAGGAGCGCTCGAAAGGGCGGGACAGAGATGCCGGCTACGCTGCCCACGGCCTACGTCCTTTCGCCGGCCTGCCGGATGCCCTCTACCGGGAACCAGCCCCTGCTCAGCCCGTGCAGCACAGCCTCCATGCGGGAAGCCACACCCAGCTTGTTGAAGATGTGGGTCAGGTGCACTTCCACGGTACGCACACTGAGCCCGGTCTTGGCGGCCACCTCCTTGTTGCTCAAGCCGCTGGACACCAGTTTCAAGATCTCCAGCTCTCGGGCAGTAAGGGGCTCTTGCGGTTCCTTCGCAGCGTGAGGAGATGCCTTCAGGCGCTCAACCAGCTTCTGCGTGATAGCAGGATGTAGCACGGTCTGTCCATCATGGACGGCCCGCACGGCCTCCGCCAGCTCCCGCCCAGGCACCGTTTTCAGCAAGTAGCCGGCCGCCCCCGCCTCTAAGAGGGCGAAGATGTAGGCGTCGTCGTCGTAGGCTGTCAGGATGAGGGATCGGGTGCTCGGTGAGATTGCGGCGAGGCGCCGCGTCACTTCAATGCCGTTGAGACGGGGCATGGCGATGTCCACGATGGCGACGTCGGGCTGGACCTGTCCCGCCACCCGGAGCGCCTCTTCTCCGTCCGCCGCCTCGCCTACCACGGCGATGTCCGGGTACTCGCCAAGGATCCTTCGCGTGCCTTCCCGGAAGATGGCGTGGTCATCAGCTAGGAGCACGCGGATCTGACTCATCCCGCTCCGCCTGCAAAGAGTCTACCTCCATTCGCATTCTACACCGTATGCCGCCTGCCCACTGTCCCCTGCTCGTACGTGAAAGCCCTTACGGGCGCCTTCGGGGTTCCCTTATCCTTCAATGTGGCGGACTCGGACGCCACGGCGGCAGGCCAGAAGTAGGCTGAAGGCTGGAGGGACCGGACTCGCCGGAGGGCAGGCATGAGACACGAGATAGCAGCCAGAACTGGTGTGGAAAGGCTGCCAGCCAGGCAGGGGTCGCCAGCCAAGGAGTTCTGGGACTGGCTGGACGAGCGGCTCGGCCTTCAGGCCCTGGCATATCCTGTGCCTGCCCACGCCAACAGCATCCTGTATACGCTGGGCGGCATCACCCTCGCGGGCTTCGCTGTCCTGGTGGCCACGGGCGTGTACATGGCCCAGTTCTATCACCCCCACCCAGCAGACGCCCGGGAGAGCATCGCCTACTTCACCACCCAGGCCCAGTTCGGCAGCTTCGTCCGGAGCGTCCATTTCTGGACCGCCAACCTCGTGGTCATCACGGCCTCGCTACACATGCTCCGTGTCTTCTTCACCGCCTCTTACAAGCGGCCCCGGGAGGTCAATTGGCTCATCGGGGTTGGCCTGGTTACTATGGCCATGGCCCTCTTCTTCACGGGAACGGTCCTCAAGTGGGACCAGGAGGCCTACGAGGCCCTGGCCCACAACGAGGCAGTGGCCAAGACGCTGGGGTCTCTGGGCAGCTTTGCCACCGGGGAGTTCGCCCGCAGCGTGCCCCTGCTAACCCGCCTCTACGTGGTGCACGTCAGCATCCTGCCGGCCTTGCTGGGCCTGCTCCTTCTCTTGCACCTGTTCCTTGTGAAGCACCACGGTATCTCCCCCTTGCCCGGCCAGCGGGAGATGAAGGCACAGGTCGTGGGTCGTGGCGGCGGCAGCACGGGCGCTGCGCCCGTGCCGACCTCTACCTTCAACCTCCACCTGCGCAAGATGCTGGGCTACGGCCTCCTACTGACGGCCATGGCCGCCATCCTGGCCCTGGCTCTTCCCGCCGCCCTTGGCCCAACCGCGACACCAGGCATGGAGGTGACCAAGCCCCCCTGGCTCTTCTGGTGGCTCTACGCCTTCGAGAACTGGTTTGGTATCAAGGCCCTTTTCTGGGGAGCCGTGGCCGTGCCCCTTCTGTTGGCCCTGGTCCCATTCTTCGACCGGTCGCCCTCCAGGAAGCCCACTGAGCGCCGATGGTTCATCGGCGCAGCGGCGGTAGCCATCGCCGCACTGGTCTCGCTGACCATCTACGTGGCCCTGAGCCCGGTGGCCCAGCACATCGGAGGCGAATAGATGCGGGCGACTCGGAGGACGCACCTGGCCTTCTGGGCCGCTCTGCTGGTGGCCAACCTCGCTTCCGGGTGGCTGGTCTCCCTGGCCCTGGCGCTGAGGAGGCAGGATGCCGGGCTACGGAACCTGGCCTTAGGAGCAGCCGGGGCGCCCCTGTTTCTCGCCGGTCTTCTCATTATCTTGCGAATCCTGTACCGCACACGTCAACCCGGAAAGAAGAGGGGAGGTGTAGCATGAGGAAATTCCTTTGTAGACAGACACCGCTGCTGGTGTTCACCCTGCTGGCGGCAGTGGTGGCCCTCGTCGCGGCGCCCCGCCTGGCGCTGGCCCATGGCGAGGCCATCCAGGTGGACCCGTCCCAGGCCAAGCCGGGGCAAACGGTCACGGTTACCGGCACCGGCTGGGAGGCTGGCAGCACGGTCCGTGTCGCCCTGGAGGGGACCAGAGGCATCGTCTCTCTCGGCACCATCGAGGCAGGGGCGAAGGGCGGCTTCACCCTTCAGGTAACCCTGTCAAAAGACCTGCGACCAGGGAGCTACCGCCTGGTGGCGCGCCTGGGTGACGACTCGGCGGCAGTGGATTTCACGGTAATGGCTATGGCGGTGGCGCAAGCAGACTCCAGCGCAATGGCAATGACAGGTGTGAGCCAAGGCCAGCCGGCGGCAGCCACTGAGGAGGCGTCGTCAGTACGCGCCAGTGGAGCCGAGACCATCGCCATCGGGATCATAGTGGCCGCCCTCATCGTGGCGGGGGCCATGCTGGTGCTGGCTGGTACAGCACGCGGCGCGCGACCCGAAGCCGTAGCCGTGGATACCAAGCTGACGGAAGCTGTGCGCTGATGAAGAGCCTCGCTTGGGGACATCATATCCTGGTGGCGCTGCTGACCATCGTTGTGGCGCTAGGCCTGCCTGTTACAGCCCTGGCCCACGAGGGCAAGGACACCGAGGACGGCGTGTACCGGGTGTCCATCGGCGGCACTCCGGAGCCCTCTGTGACCGAGTCAATCCTGCGGCTGGAGTTCCGCGTAAACCTAAAGTTGGATAACTCCCTGGTCAGCGGCATCCAGGATGCCCAGGCCGTCATCACGCTGGACGGAAAGCCGCTAAAGACCATGGCCGCCCCGGAGTCCCCCGCCTCCCGCCGGGGGACGGGTTGGTATGACACCGACGTGTTCGTCGTGAACCAGGATGGAAAGTACGTTGCGACCTTTTCCTTCACCGATGGGAAGGGAAAGAAATACACGGTGCCCAACGAGTGGGAGGTGAAGGACCACTCGACTCTCCATCTCACCGGGGACACAGAGCTACAGGCCTCCATGACCAAGCTCGCGGAAGAGGTGGAACACGCCGATAAGGCGGCGGATAGCGCCCTGGAGAAAGTCCAGGCCCTCGAGGCGCGGATTGCCCGCCTCGATCAGCAAGTGACCACCCTCAAGGCCCGGGGTTCTGGCAGCGCGGGATCCTCCGGCTGGACCGCGCCCGTGGCCATCCTCGGCCTGGTTGCGAGCGTATTGGCTCTGGGGGGCGTGGGTCTTGCCTTGAGCCGGTCGAAGGGCGGGCGATAAGGGGGACTGCTGATGCCCTGTTACGGGCATGACGTCTAGAGCCCAAGACGCGGAGCCAAGGGAATAGAGCGTAATGAGGGGCAGGCGTTCGCCTGCCCCTCAGCCTTGCGCCCCGTCACTATCCCGGAATCACGACCAGAATCTCCGTGCCTTGGCCTACAGACGAGCGTATCTCCAGAGTTCCTCTCACCAGGCGAGCCCTCTCCTTCAGCCCCACCAGGCCCAACTTGCCTGCCAGGACGAGCTCTTCCAACGCGGTCGGCGCAGCGAACCCCACGCCGTCATCGGTGACCTTCACCACCACACGAGCAGGTTCGAAGGAGAGCGTGATCTCTGTCTTGCTGGCACGAGCGTGCTTTTCGATATTGCGCAAGGCCTCTTGGGCGATGCGGAATAGGGCCAACTCGACGTGGGCAGATAGCCGACGGCCAGCGCCCTGGGTGCGAAAATGCGCGTCCAGGCCAGTGCGGCGGGACAGCTCCTCGACCAGCCACTCCAGGGCGGGGATCAGGCCCAGGTCATTCAGAACGGAAGGCCGCAGGTCGCGACTGAACCGGCGCAGGTCTTCTGCGGCCTCGTTTGCCAGGGCGGCCATGCGGCCTACACGACCCTTGGCGGCGTCAAGTGTTGGTGATGTCTCCGCCACGCTACCTAGCTCCCGGGACAGAAGCAGGAGCGCCTGGAGGGTGTCGTCGTGGAGTTCCCGAGCGATGCGCTCCCGCTCCTCCTCCTGGGCCTGGGTGACCTGGTGCACAAGGGAACGAAGCCCCTTCTCCCGCATCTCCTGAGCGGTGGCGTCCCGCAGCACCGCCTGAAAGACCTCTTGCCCGGCGCCGTCGCTCAGCAGGGTGACCACCGCCTCAGCCAACACCTCACTGCCGTCGCTCCGCATTATCGAGACGCGCGTTGGTACCCCAGTCTTACCATCGTCATTCCCGAAGGTGGCGCGCGGTTGGCTCTTCCAAGCAGCAACGACGGCGCCAATATGTTGACCTAGGAGGCTGTTGGGGCCTGGCATTCCCACCAGTGTTGCAGCGGCCGCATTGGCGCTGACCACAGAGCCCTGGCGGTCAAAAACGAGGATAGCGTCCCCTGCGGCCTCAAAAAGGGAGCGGAACTTCGCCTCCGAGGCTGCCAGTCGTTCGCTAACCGCCTCGGCCTGGCGCCGGAGCCTTGCCTCCACCTCCACCCGGGAAGCCAGGGTTACTCCAACGCCCACCACGATCATGAAGCGCAACACCTCGGCTAGCCACATGAAATCGTCCCGGTGCCACAGCACGATGCTAGGCAGGACCAGGAACATCACCCATGTGCTTGTCAGGAGGCCACCCTCCCAACCGTACCTAATGGATGCGTAAGCGATCGGGATGATGTAGAGGATGACCGGGATGTGATGCAGGCTCCAGTATGGCTGGTTTGGCAAGATTGCCTCAGACAGGTAATGCGCCGCGGTGAAAACGCCCGCGGCGCTCTGGATGAGCCAGAAGTCGCGCTCCCCGAGGTGTGAGGGCAACCTGAGCAGCGCGCTCCAGGAATCGCGGAGGGCCTTCCGGTTCAATGAGGCCCGCCTGACCCGGGTTGAGACCTCCATCTGCCCCTACTCCTCGTCCAGGTCCTCGAGCCGGACCCACCCTTGACGCAGGCCCCTGATGACCGCCTCCGTTCGGGAGGCGACCCCCAGTTTGGAGAATATGTGGCTGAGATGGGCCTGCACCGTGCGATCGCTCAGGGCAAGCCGTGCCGCAATCTCTTTATTGCCCCTTCCCTGGGCGGCCAAACGCAGCACGTCCTTCTCACGCTCCGTCAGAACCTCCCCGCTGCTAACCGCGTCGCGGCCTGGCGCCTTCTCGGCGAAGCGCTGGAGCACCTTTTTCGCGATCCGAGGGTGGAGGACAGCCTCGCCCGCATATACGCGTCGCACCGCGTCGAGCAGCTCGCTGGTCTTCATCGTTTTCAGGAGATAGCCGGCAGCGCCAGCCTCCAGCACTGCCGTGATGTAGGCGTCATCGTCGTAGGCGGTCAGTACCAGCACTGCCGTTGCGGGGCGCTGTTCCTTGATCTGCCGGGTAGCCTCAACGCCGTTCAAGCGAGGCATGGCGATGTCCATAAGGACTATATCGGGCTGGTGCTGCAAAGCCAGCGCCACGGCTTCGACGCCGTCGGAGGCCTCTGACACCACCTGGATACCGGCGTGCTCCAAGAGCTGGCGGGTCATCTCCCTCATCAGGGTGTGGTCTTCTGCTAGGAGCACTCGGGGCTGTTTGCCTTCGGAGACCATTCCACCAACCTCCGGCCCCATTGTACGCCCTGGGGCCGCGCCATCGGACCAAGGTGACAGTAGGCAATTTCGCCACACGCCGTGTAGGCAGTTCGGCCAGGCCCTCTGGGCCAGCCGGTGGCCGGCCCGACGCGAGTGCAGCCGCCGGAAAGCCGACGCGAGGCGTCGCATTCCTGCGGCTGAAAACAGGGGCCAGAAGAGGCATACTCCAGATGCTTAGGATGTCCTAAGGGAGGTAGAACTATGAACACGCTGCATGTCCTGGCTGGCTTCGGTCTGGCAGCGGGCCTGGTGGCTGCTGGCTGCGGTGGAGGCGGCGCAAGCCCAGCGGCTACGGCTGCGCCTAAAACAGCCCAGACTCAGGCTCAGGAAGTCGTGATCAAGGCGTCCGAGTGGAAGTTTGAGCCCAGCATCGTGCGCCTCAAGGCTGGCCAGCCGGTGAAGCTGGTCTTCCAGAACTGGGGCCAGGAGGACCACGACCTGGTGTTCAAGGGCCTGCAGGCCCAGCCAGGGGACAAGCAGGAGAACGTGCAGGAGCTGGCCGGCTGGGCGAAGCAGAGCGCGACCGGGCACAAGGAGGAGATGGACGAGCACCACGAGAAGGAAGGCATGGGCAACATGCACATGGACGCGGAAGCGGGCCACATGAGCTCGTTCGTGGTCACGCCTACAAAGCCAGGCACCTATGAGTTGGTGTGCAGCTACGAGGGTCACACCGAGCAGGGCCAGAAGGCCACTCTCATTGTGCAGTGAATGGTCTGGCGGTAACTAACACCAGAGGCGGAGGCAGGGAGTGGAGAACCACGAAGGGATCAGCAGAAGGGGCTTCTTGAAGGCCCTGGCCGGGGCAGGCACGCTCCTGGCTATCCCTGCCGTCCCCGGGCTGCTGACTCCCCTGTTCCGAAGGCCGGGGCCCGGCGAAGCTGTAGCCTACCGAGACGAGGCTGCGGCTGCGAAGGGCACCGCTGCCAGCAAGGTCGCGGGGAGCAAGCTCCGCCAGTGGGCGATGGTGGTGGACCTGAGGAAGTGCGACGGTTGCGTCACGATAGACGAGCCACCCCAGTGCACTCAAGGGTGCATCAAGGAGCACTTTGTACCCGAGGGGCAGAAGTGGGTCCAGGTCTACCAGCGGGAGCTGGCCGGAGGCGGGAGCGCCTTCATGCCCACGCCTTGCTACCAGTGTGAGAACGCCCCCTGCGTGAACGTCTGCCCGGTGGGGGCGACCTACCACAACGAAGAAGGCATCGTCCTCATCAACCATGACCGCTGCATCGGTTGCCGCTTCTGCATGGCCGCCTGTCCCTACCAGAGGCGCTTTTTCAACTGGGGCACCCCCGAGCTGCCGCCCGAGGCCAGGTTCGCCAGCTACTCGCCCGAGTACCCCGTCCCCGCCCGGCGCGGCACGGTCATCAAGTGCATGTTCTGCGCTCACCGTGCCGCTGCCGGCAAGCTGCCGGCCTGCGTGGAGGCCTGCCCCATGAACGCCCTCTATTTCGGTGACCTGGAAGAGGACGCCGCGACGAACGGCGTGGAGGTGGTGCCGCTGTCGGCGTTTCTTTCGGAGAACAACGGCTACCGCTACAAGGAAGAGCTGGGCACCCGCCCGCGGGTGTGGTACATCCCCGGACATGGGGAAACGTTCGACCGCTTGGCCCGAGATGAGCGGCCCCTCGGTCAGTCCAAGTGGTGAAAAGAGTGAGTGGGGCAAGGCATGGCTAGCGTGAAGAAGCTCCCTGACAACCTGACGGAACTGGAAAAGGTCGGGATGCGGCCGCTGCTGCAGACGTCCCGCTGGTTCGCCCTGGCTCTCGTGGGCTTGGCTGGCGTCGTGGTCTGGTGGATGTACGCCTACAGCGTGCAGTTGCGCGGCGGTCTTGCCGTCACCGGCATGCGCGACGTCGTGATGTGGGGCCTCTACATCGTCAACTTTGTCTTCTTCATCGGCATCAGCCACGCCGGGACTCTCATCTCTGCCATCCTGAGGGTGACCGGCGCGGGATGGCGGACGCCCATCACCCGCATGGCCGAGGTGATTACCGTGGTGGCCCTGATGATAGGCGCGCTGATGCCTATTACCGATCTGGGCCACCCGGAGAGAGCGCTTAACCTCGTGATCTTCGGCCGTTATCAATCGCCGATTCTTTGGGACTTCCTTTCCATCACCACCTACCTGACAGGGAGTCTGATCTACCTCTATCTGCCCATGATTCCGGATATGGCCATGCTGCGCGACAAACTGCCGCTCACGGCACCAGCCTGGCGACGCCAGCTCTACACCATGCTGGCCGCCGGCTGGCGAGGCACACCAACCCAAAAGCGGCGCCTGGAGCGGGCCATCAGCATCATGGCGGTCCTCATCATCCCCATCGCGGTGTCGGTCCACACCGTGGTCTCCTGGATCTTTAGCATGACGGTGCGGCCCGGGTGGAACAGCACTATATTCGGCCCCTATTTCGTCGTGGGCGCCATCTTCTCGGGCATCGCCTCCATCCTCATCGCCATGGTCATCTTTCGCCGCATCTATCGTCTGGAGGCCTACATCACCAAGAAGCACTTTGTTTACCTGGGCTACCTTATGTTGGCCCTGGGCGTTATCTACATGTACTTCACTGCGGCCGAGTACCTTACCGTCGCCTACAAGCTGGCCGATAACGACCGCCAGTTGCTGACGCTGCTTTTCACCGGCAGCCAGGCCCCCTGGTTCTGGGCCTTCGGCGTAGGTGGCACCCTCGTCCCGGTCCTCATCGTGGCTTACCCCAGGACACGCACCATACCGGGCATACTCGTTGCGGCCATCCTGGTCAACATTGGCATGTGGCTGAAACGCTTCGTCATCGTCGTTCCCAGTCTCCAGGTGCCCTTGATGCCCTTCGACTTCGGACGCTATCAGCCGACGTGGGTGGAGTGGTCCGTCACCGCCGGCGCCTTCGCCGGTTTCATCCTGATCTTCGCCCTGTTCTCCAAAGTGTTCCCCATCATCTCCGTCTGGGAGGTGGCAGAGCAAGAGGAAAAGGCCGCCCGGACGGCCTCTCGGCTGGTTCCTGCTCCTGGCCCCGCCGCGCCTCGGGAGGGCTCCGATGTTTAGACTGAAAGGCTTCCCCTTTGCCCCTGCGCTGCTGGGAGGTCTGGCGCTGCTCTTTCCTATGGGGAGCGTCCGGGCCGAAGGCATCCCCGCGGTCGCGGCGGAGAAGAGCTTCACCATCGAGGTCTCCCGTAACGGGTTCACGGTGGTGGAAGGGCCCGTGCACCAGATGAAGGGGGAGACGCACCTGTCCATCAACCAGGGAGACCAGGTCACCATGACCCTGGTGTACGCCGATACGGACTATGGGAAGAACAATCCCCACCGGATAGCCCTAAGCAAGTTTGGCCTGGACTCAGGGCTGCTGGATGCGGACAATCCTCGCCGCACCATAACCTTCGTCGCTCGCCGCGACGGGGATAGCTTTTTCCGGTGCGTGAAGGTGTGTGAGGGCCACAAGAGACTGCAAGCGGGCAAGCTGATGGTCCAGGCAGTAGCCGGTGCGGTGGCGGCCCAGCCCACCAGGCTGGCGTTGGACGTTCCCAGAGACGTGGAGCGAGGAGAGCCAGCCGCCTTGGCGGCGGTCCTCACCGATGCCACAGGGCGTCCTGTTCAAGGGGAGCCCGTCCGCTTTCTGGCCAAGACCAACTTCTTCCTCGAGGGCTGGATGGTACTGGGCGAGGTGACCACCGACAGCAGCGGGGTCGCCGTCCTGACCTTCAGGCCCGCTCAGAGCGGCGACGTCAATCTAATGGTCGCCTTCCCCGGCGATAGCGCCTATCGGGCCAGCGAAGCCTCGGCAGCCATCACGGAGGTGGGGGTGTCCCGCCTTTACAGAACCGAAGGCGGCATCCAACTGCCTGGTACAGGTGTTCAAGGGACCAGGTTCGGCGCTGCCCCGGGGTTCCGCATCCCGCCTTTCGCTGCCATAGCCCTGACCTTCATCATCCTGGCCATCTGGAGCACCTATTTCTTCGTCGTCAGCCAGGTCTACCGGATCTCCCAGGAACGGGAGTAGATAGGTCATCCCACAGGCGTAAGGAGGTAGAACGATGGCTCAGCGGACCGTCACAATGCAGCAGGCCGCGAGCAAGCCGCTGGCCCGGGCGCGGGCGAGCAGCCTGGTGCCTATGGCTGCCATGGGGTTGGTGCTGGCCCTGGCGACGCTTCTGGTCAGCATTATCCTCAGAAGCCCCGTCACCCACGGCAATCTGAGGCCGTAAGGGTATCTCTCCTGCGGCTCGGGCAGGAAACGGCGCTCAGAGATCGCCGGAATGAGCGCAGGACGGGCTCTTGGGCCCGTCCTGCGCTCATTCTGCGGCCGCCCTAACTGCCCCCGCCCGGCGATCTCTGAGCGCCGTTTCCTGCCCGAGCCGCAGGAGAGATACCCAAACGGCCCCAGATAGCCGTGGGTGACGGGGCTTCA
>JACQGV010000219.1 GCA_016199375.1 Chloroflexota bacterium
GGGCTCCGGGATGTGGCGCAGCGCTTTCACGTCCCGCGGGAGATAGCGGTTGCCGCTGTCCATCGGGCCGCCAAGCGCAGCGGCTACACCATGCGGGTGTTCATCGAGCAGCTAGAGCAACAGATAGCGACGGAGAAGCGGGCGGTCCCCGGCGGCCCCACGGCCCCGCCCAGCGGGGCCACGGGTCCTGGGCCCGGTGCACCCAAGAGCGGGCGCTGACCCCCGCTGCACGGTCGCGGTGACTAGGCACTAGCAGGGTGATGAAAAATAGGGGAATCCAGAGGGGCAAGGCCCCGGAGTTTACCTGAGCGTAGCCGAAGGGGCGGGGGTCTGGGGGCGTCCCCCAGTTTTGTTTCTCCTCCCCCGCTCCCTTGCCAAGGGAGCGGGGGACACAGGGGTGAGGGTTTTCGGGCGGGCTCTTAGTCGCTTGAACTCTAGCAGGCGAAACCGGCTGCCGGCAGTCAGGACTCCAGCAGCGCGCGCCGCAGGAGGAACAGCGCGGCGGTGGCGGTGCGCCGCTTAATCAGCTCCCGCGTTCCCGGATAGAGGGCGCGGGACGCCTGGCCGCCCCTGGCTGTCGCCACCGCCAGGTGCACCTCGCCCACTGGCTTGCCCTCAAGGGGCTCCGGGCCGGCGACGCCCGTGGTGGCCAGGCCCACCTCGGCTCCCAGGCTGCGGCGTATCCCCTCGGCCATGGCCAGGGCTACCTCAGCGGAGACAGCCCCGTGGGCCTCGATAAGCTGCGCGGGCACCCCGTGGGCCATCTTCACGGCGTTGTCGTAGGCCACCACCCCTCCCTTGAAATAGGCGGAGCTGCCCGGCGCGTCGGTGATGGTGCTGGCGAGGAGCCCGCCGGTGCAGGACTCCATGACCGCCAGGGCGTAGCCCCGCTCCTTGAGGAGCCGGCCCACAATCTGCTCCAGGGTCTCATCATCCACGCCCCATACGCTGCCCCCCATGGTGGCGCGGACCTGCTCTTCCAAGGGGCGCAGGAGCTCCCCGGCCGCTTCCCTGGTCTTGGCCTTGGCGGTCAGGCGCAGGTGGATGCCGTCAGTCTTGGCGTAGACGCCGATGGTGGGGTTGTTGGAGTGGAGCAGCGGGGTCAGCATCTCGTCCACGGTGCCCTCGCCGATCCCCCAGGTCTTGATGGTGCGGGAGACGATGACAGCGTCGTGGAAGCGGCGGGCCAGCCGGGGCGCCACCTCCTGCTCCCACATGAACTGCATCTCGTGGGGCGGGCCCGGCATGGCGGCTAGGGTCTTCCCACCGCGCTCCACCCACCAGCCGGGGGCGGTGCCACGGGGGTTGGGCAGGGCCGTCGCCGAGGGGACCAGGGTCGCTTGTTTGAGGTTGCGCGCGGGCATGGAGGCGCCGCGGCGTGAGAAGAAGGCGCGCAGGTTGGCCTCCAGCTCCGGGGCCGTCTTCATCTCCTCGCCCAGCATCTGGGCGATGGCCTCGCGGGTGACGTCGTCCTCGGTGGGCCCCAGGCCGCCGGTGGTGAGGACTACATCCGACCGGTCCCAGGCCCGCCGCAGGGTCTCGGCCAGCCGCCCCTGGTTGTCGCCCACCTGAGAGATGAAATGGAGGTCCAGCCCCAGCTCCGGGAGCTTGCCGGCCAGGTAGGCGGCGTTGGTGTCCACGAGCTGCCCCAGGAGCAGCTCGGTGCCGATGGAGATGATCTCCGCTCTCATTGCTTCCCGTGGTTATCGGATAGGCTCTAAGTGAACAGGGCGGGCTCTGAGCCCGCCCTGGCAGACGGCGTTCCGGCGGCTTACTTCGCCAGGGCTGCCCGCAGCCGCGCCTTCAGGGCCTCCTTGTCCACGTAGGTGACGCTCTGGGATGCCCCGCTGGGGTCCACCACCACGACCGTGCGCGGCCCCGGATGCTCCCCCTCCGCTTCCCGCTCGACCGCGGACACAATGGTGATGATGTTCCCTTTCTGATAAGGGACCGTCTCCCAGTGCTTCTTCGCCTGGTTCCAGACGCCCAGGACCTGGTTGGTGACGATGACGTGATGGAGGCCTTCGATCTCCTCCTCGGGGAGGATACTGCCGCAGACCTCCTGGAAGGCGGCGGCATCGTACATGACGCCCGCGGGCTTGCCCACGTAGTTCCCCAGGGTGCCGAAATCCGGGTGGAGCTCGGCTCCCAGGCGGGTCTTCTCATAGTCAACCTCGCCCAGCCAGGGCGTCATCCCCGGGTCCTGGAGGGCGCGGTCGCGCACCCGAGTCCAGGAGAGGCGCATAGCCCGGTCGTTGAGCTCGTGGCGGCGGGTCTTGAAGCTCAATCGCTCGAGATGATAAGGGAAGTACTCGGCTCGGGAGAGTGTCTCGCGCCCGCAAGCCGCCTTGACCACCGCGGCCAGCTCGTCGAGGCTGACCTCTCCGAACTGCCCGTCGGGATAGAGGTAGACGTCGGCCTTACGGCCCTTGAGCTGCTTCTTCTGGGCCTCGATCTCCTTGAACTTGGGCGCCTTTACCAGGTACACCGGCTGGGTGGACCAGGCATCAACGCGCCGGGGCCGTTTCACCATCGCAAGCCTCCCCAACCAATGTTAGCGATGCCACGCCCGCGGGCTGCCGCCGCCCCGCAAGGGGATAAACAAGCCTCCCAGGGCGCGGCTACAATACCACAGGCTTTGGGGCTATCGCAAGTACGGAGGACGGGCCGATGACCACGGTATCCCGGGGCGACGGCGACCCGGTGTTGGAGCTGCTCTACGGATGGCAGCCGGCGCGGGTGCTGATGGTTGCGTTCGAGCTAGGTGTCTTCCGGCACTTGGGCCGGCGCCGCCTGACCGCCGCGGCCCTCGGTCCCAGGGCGGGCCTCCACCCCATCGCCGCCGCGCGGCTGCTGGACGCCTGCGCCGCAACGGGCCTCCTCCACAAGAGTGGGAACCGCTACTGGAACACCCTGGCCGCCCGCGAGTCCCTCCTTCCCAGCAGCCCCTGGTATCTGGGCGATGTCGTCGCAGTTGCGGCCGGTCTCTGGGAGCAGTGGGGGCACCTGGCGGAGGCGCTGCGGGCCTACCCCAAGCGCGGGCGCCCACGGCGTGTCCCCGACGTGGCGCGGGAGTATGTCCTGGCGAACCAGGCGCGGGCGCGGCGCGTGGGCCCGCAACTGGCGCAGGCCCTGGACCTCCGCGGCCGGCGCTCGCTGCTAGACCTGGGCTGCGGCCCCGGCACCCATGCCGAGCTGCTGGCCCGGCGCCGCCCAGGCTTGAAGGTCACGCTGCTGGACCTGCCCCCCGTCCTGGCGGTGGCGAAGCGGGCGCTGGCAGCGTCGCCGGCCCGCCGCCGCCTGCGCTTCCTGGCGCGGGATGCCCGGCGCGACCCCCTGGGCTCCGGCTATGACGTGGCCCTGCTGTCGGCCGTCCTTCATACCCTGGGCGAGCAGGACTGCCGCCGCCTGCTGGCCAAGGTCTATCGTGCCCTGGCGCCAGGAGGGCAGGTGGCTATCCTAGAAGAGTTGGCCCAGGACGAGGGCACCTGGCCTCCCCAGGCGGCCATCTTCTCCCTCCAGATGTTGCTCAGCGGCAGCGCGGGCCGCGCCTACGGCGCCGCCGAGCTGGAGGGCTGGCTCCGCGAGTGCGGTTTCGCGCAGGTGGCGTCGCGCCTGCTGCCGCCTCCGGCGGAGACGGGACTGGTGACGGGGATCAAACCGCCGTGAAGGCGGGCCCCCGGCCGGGGGCCACAAGCTTGTATAATGGGCGACATGGAAAGGCAGGCGCACCCAGGTGTACTGGCCCGCTATTGGGCGCATCTGCCTGTCACCGAGGCGACGCCCCTGCTCTCCCTGGGCGAGGGCGATACACCCCTGGTGCGCTCCCAGCGTTGGGAGCGGGAGCTGGGGCTGGCGGAGCTGTACTTCAAGCTGGAGGGGTGCAACCCCACCGGGTCGTTCAAAGACCGGGGCATGGTCGTGGCGGTGGCCAAGGCCCTGGAGGCGGGCAGCCGGGCCATCGTCTGCGCCTCCACGGGGAACACCAGCGCCTCGGCGGCCGCCTACGGCGCCCGCAGCGGCCTGCGCACCCACGTGCTGGTCCCCAAGGGCAACATCGCCCTGGGCAAGCTGGCCCAGGCCCTGGCCTACGGCGCCCAGGTGCTGGCCATTCAGGGCAACTTCGATACCGCCCTCGCCCTGGTGCGGCAGGTCTCCCAGCGGCGCCCCATGACCATGGTCAACTCCCTGAACCCTTATCGCATCGAGGGGCAGAAGACGGCCGCGTTCGAGATCGCGGATGCCCTGGGCGAGGCCCCGGACTACCTGTTCATCCCGGTGGGCAACGCGGGCAACATCACCGCCTACTGGAAGGGGTTCAAGGAGTATCATGCCGCCGGGCGCACCAAGGTCCAGCCCAAGATGATGGGATTCCAGGCGGAGGGGGCGGCGCCCATTGTGCGGGGCTATCCCATCGCCGAGCCCGAGACGGTGGCCACGGCCATCCGCATCGGCAACCCGGCGAGCTGGGAGGCGGCCACCAGCGCCCGCGACGAATCGGGCGGCGTCATTGATATGGTCAGCGATGCCCAGATTCTGGAGGCCTATCGTCGCCTGGCCCAGGAGGAGGGCGTCTTTGGCGAGCCCGCCTCAGCCGCCGCCATCGCCGGCCTTTTGAAGCTGGCCCAGGGCGGCCTGGAGCTGCGGGGGAAGCGGGCGGTTTGCGTCATCACCGGGACGGGCCTGAAGGACCCCGACACCGCGGTCAAGGGCGCCCGCGGCCTGCAGGCGGTCCCGGCCGACCTGGCGGCCATCGAAAGGGCGATGGGTTGGGAATAAACCTGGGGCATGGCGCGGTTGGACTTAGCGGAGGCTGGGCGGGATGACGTCCCGGATCGACAAGGAGCGGCTGCGCCGAGCGGTGCGGGAGATCCTGGAGGCCATCGGCGAAGATGTGGAGCGCGAGGGGTTGCGGGCTACCCCGGAGCGCATCGCCGATATGTATGGCGAGCTCTTCCAGGGGCTGGCCGAGGACCCGGCGGACCAGCTCCAGACTGCTTTCGGCGAGGGTCACCAGGAGCTGGTCATCCTGCGGGACATACCGTTCTACTCCATGTGCGAGCACCATCTGCTCCCCTTTCACGGCGTGGCCCACGTGGGGTACATACCCAACGAGCGCCTGGTGGGGGTCAGCAAGATCGCCCGGCTGGTGGAGGGCTTCGCGCGGCGCCCCCAGCTTCAGGAGCGCCTGACCTGCCAGGTCGCCGACTGCATCATGGACACCCTGCAGCCAGCGGGCGTGGCGGTCGTCATCAGCGCCGAGCACCTGTGCATGACCATGCGCGGGGTCAAGAAGCCGGGGAGCAAGGTAGTGACCTCCATCACCAGAGGAAGCTTTGTGGAGAGCCCTATCAGTCGGACGGAGTTCCTTTCCCTGTTGCACGGCAAGTGAGTGCTGCCACGCGCGGCGCTGAGAAGCTAGAAGGGACCCCAGCAGTGGACAAGCGGCCACGGCGGATCGCGGTGCTGAGCGTCCACGGCTGCCCGATGGTGCAGCTCGGTGGCAAGTACCGCGGGGGCATGAACCTCTATATCCGGGAGCTCTACCGCGAGCTGGGCCAGGCGGGGGTGGAGGTGGACATCTACTCCCGGCGCCACGACCCCCTCGACCCGGAGGTGGTGCCCCTGGGCGACCGGGCCCGGACGATCCATATCACCGCCGGCGAGGAGCGGGAGGTCCCCCGGGAGACGATACTGGCCGGGCTCTCCGAGTTCGTGCAGGGGGTTGTGGACTACAGCCGCGCGCGCGGTCTGGAATACGACCTCATCCACAGCCACTACTGGCTTTCGGGGCTGGCGGGGCTGGAGCTCCAGTCCCGCTGGCGGGTGCCCCACGTGACCAGCTTCCACACCCTGGGCAAGCTCAAGAACGAGTCCTTCCGCTGGTCTCGGGAGCCCCGCGCCCGCATCGAGGCCGAGGCCCGGGTCATGGCGGGCGCCGACCGGGTCCTGGCCCTGACCGCCATTGACCGCGACTTTATGTCCAGGCTGTATGAGGTGCCTGCGACGCGGGTGGCCGTCGTCCCCGCCGGGGTGGACACGGGCCTGTTCCGGCCCCTGGACAGGGCGCAGGCCCGGCACGCCCTGGGCCTGGACGGCCAGAAGGTGATCCTCCTCGTGGGGCGGATCGAGCCACTGAAGGGGATAGACATCCTCTTGCGAGCGCTGCCCATCCTCGGGGAGCGCAACCGCCTGCGCGTCCTCATCGCCGGGGCCGATTCCTACAGCGACGACGAACTCCTCTCCGAGAGCGGCAGCGAGCAGGGCCGCCTGGAGGCCCTGGCCCAGGCGCTGGGGCTGGACCAGATGGTCAGCTTCCTGGGCCCCGTGGACCACGAGCGGCTGCCCATCTACTACAACGCCGCCGATGTCTGTGTCATCCCCTCCTTCTACGAGAGCTTCGGCATGGTGGCCCTGGAGGCCATGGCCTGCGGGACGCCGGTGGTCGCCTCGCGGGTGGGCGGCCTCCAGGTCACCGTGCGGGACGGCGTCACCGGCTACCTCATCCCCTGGCAGTGCCCGGAGCCCTTCGCCGAGCGGCTGGAGGTGCTCCTGAGCAACGAGGCCCTGGCCCGGGGCCTGGGCGCCGCCGGCCGCGCCGCCATGGAGCGCTACACCTGGACCCGGGTCGCCCGGGAGGTCCTGACGTTCTATGACCAGGTCCTGGCCCGGCGGGGCCCCGCCTAGAAAGGACGCGCTATGGAGCAGGTGCCGGCTCGTGTTCTGGTGGTCTTCGCTCACCCGGACGATGCCGAGTTCGGCTGCGCGGGCACCGTCGCCCGCTGGGTCGCCCAGGGCGCCGAGGCCTTCTATGTGATGTGCACCAACGGGGACAAGGGCTCCGAAGACCCCGCCCTGACCAGCCCGGAGCTGGCCCGCATCCGGGAGACGGAGCAGCGGGAGGCGTGCCGCATCCTGGGAGCGAAGGAGCTGGTCTGCCTGGGCTTCCCCGACGGTGGCCTGGAGGACACCCACGACCTGCGCCGGGAGCTGGTGCGCTGCATCCGCCAGTTCCAGCCCGAGACCCTCATCACCTCCAGCCCCTATCGGGACGGCATCTGGCACCGCGACCATCGCACGGCGGGGCGGGTGGCCCTGGACGCCGTCTACCCCTACGCCCGCGACCGGCTGATCTATCCCGAGCACGAGCGCCAGGGCCTGAAGCCCTGGAAGGTGGGCGAGGTGCTCCTGTGGGGCTCCGACGAGCCCGACCACTTCGTGGACGTTACCGAGACCTACTCCACCAAGGTCCAGGCGCTCCTGGCCCACAAGAGCCAGATGGGCGAGCGGCCGGAGGAGAACGTGGCCAAGTGGGTGCGGCAGCGCTGCGAAGAGAACGGCAAGAGGCTCAGAGTCCCTCTGGCCGAGGCCTTCAAGCGCCTGGAGGTCCGCCGTTGAGCGCCCCAGTTGTGGCGGGTGAGTAGTGGTCAGCTCACCGCACCAATACCGCGAGCAACAGGGACAGGAGCGGCGTGGCCCTCCTGCCGTGGCCCTGGCGGTCAGCCCCCATCCGGAC